>CAZEQO010000103.1:0-8788 GCA_964514365.1 uncultured Robiginitalea sp.
CCTGGAAGGTCCGGTTGCCGAAGCTGCTGCCGCCCCAGTGTCCATCGGCGTACAAGTCCGCGGACGTCGTGGAGATCCTCGATCTGTCCGAGACCCAGGCCGGTATTGTGGCCGTTATATTTAAGTATTGTGATGACAATAAACTCCCGCTCCTGGATCTCAAGGACTTCAAAAAAGTACTTCAATACGCGACTGCCGAAGGAAAAGAGGCCTTTTCAAAGGACTATGGCCGGATCAGCACGGCTTCTACGGGTACGATTTTAAGAAAAGTCATTGAGATGGAACAACAGGGTGCGGACCTGTTTTTCGGAGAGAAGTCATTTGATGTCGACGACCTCACCCGAATCGATGCTCAGGGCCGCGGACTTATTAATATCCTCCGCCTGACCGATATCCAAAACCGGCCCAAACTCTTTTCAACTTTTATGTTGAGTTTACTCGCTGAAATCTACAGCACCTTTCCGGAGCAGGGGGATACCGAAAGACCTGAACTTGTCTTATTTATCGATGAAGCACACCTGATTTTTAAAGAGGCCTCCCCGGCCTTGCTGGAACAAATCGAGAGTATTGTAAAATTAATCCGATCGAAAGGAGTGGGGATCTATTTCGTAACCCAGAACCCCACGGATATTCCCAATGAGGTACTCTCCCAATTGGGACTCAAAGTACAGCACGCCCTCAGGGCCTTTACCGCCCGCGACCGTAAAGCCATTAAACTGACAGCCGAAAACTATCCGATTTCAGAGTTTTACGACACCAAGGAGGTCCTTACAGGACTCGGTATTGGCGAGGCACTGGTCACGGCCCTGGATGAAAAGGGACGACCGACACCCCTGGCGGCAACCCTGATGCGGGCCCCGATGAGCCGGATGGATATCCTGACGGAAAAAGAACTCCATACCCTGGTCAAGAACTCTGAAATCGCAGCCTCCTACAACGAAGTTGTCGACCGGGAGAGCGCCTATGAAATCCTAACCGAAAAAATTGAAAAGGCGAATGCGCGGCAGACAACCTCCAAACCCAAAAGTACCCGGAGAAGAAGTTCCCAAAGGCAGGACCCCCTGGTAAAAGTCCTCACCAGTGCTACCTTTATCCGCGGGGTGATGGGTATTTTAAACAAGGTCATCAAATAATCCATTATACAATCCATACGAATTCCACAAAATGAAAAAATACTTCTTTGTACTCATTACGGTCTTTTTGTTTGTTCAATGCGCCACTGAGAAGGAAGATCCCTTTCTTATTGGAAAAGACCGGGTCGGTAAGCTCACGAAAACCCATAAGGTTTCAGACCTGGAAGCCCTTTTTGAGGCAGATTCCCTGGTCCGGGATACAACCCGTTTGGATATGGGCGGCAATCGAAAGATTGAAGTCTATGAAAAGGGAGGTGCCCATTTGCTTACCCTTACACCTTCGCAGGATACCACACGTACCATAGAATCTGTGTGGGTCCACGATCCGAGGTATAAAACGGCAGAGGGAATCGGGCTGGAGACCACCTACGGGGAGATACAGAAAGCCTATGAAATCAGGAAGGTAGTCAGCTCGCTGAACAATGTATTGGTCCTGCTCAGGGACCATCCGATGTATTTTACCATTTCAAGGGAAGAGCTTCCCGGAGCACTGAAATATTCAAGTACCCCCGTGGAAGCGATACAGATCCCGGAGGAGGCTCGGGTTAAATATGTGATGCTGGGCTGGGAGTAGTCCATACATCTGGTGCAGGCTTTACTTTTTGGTAACACCTATCTCGCGGCAGAGTAGTATTTTCCTGCCACGACAAAAACAAGGAACTCCAACAGTACCCTCAACGCCTGCCCTGGGAATGAACATCGAAGCACTTACAGAGGCGCTCAATGCCATCTACGACAAAATCCGCCTTAGGGACCCCGCGAACCGGGCGCTCCTCGAATCCGTCCACCCGGATTTCCGCCTGAGCGCAGAGAACCTGCTACACTATCTGGTGTTGCGAAATGAGGACCTGCGCGACCTTCATGACCCCCTTTCTGACCTCGGGATATCCTCCCTCCGCACGGCGGAGGGGTACGTCCAGGACAACCTGCATCAGGTACTTCGCCTGCTGTATATGATGCAGGGTCGACCCTGGGCAGAAGGGTCATCGCCACTGGGCCCCGGATATGCGATGAGTAAATCCCTGATCCGGAACCATAGCAAACGCCTGTTCAACCGGTCACCCGAATACCAGGAGCATGAAATAATGGTAACCATGCCGGAATCCGCAGCTTTCGACGGGGAACTAATCGAAAAAATGGCAGCCAGTGGCATGACCATTGCCCGGATCAACCTCTCCCACGGGGAATTGGATATATGGACCCGCCTGGTCGAACAGATTCGTGCCGCCTCAGAGGCAACCGGCAAGGACCTGCGGATCTATATGGACCTCCCGGGGCCCAAAATCCGCATAGAGTTCCCATCGGGTATTACCGCATTGCCGGTTCAGAAAGGAATGCATTTTGAACTCCGCAAAGGGCCGGTAGGCCCGGTTGAATTTGAAAGGGCAGTCCGGAACCCCGTTCCGCAAACACCCATCCCGGTCACCCTGAGTATCCCGGAAGTCGTCAGCATGCTCAAGGTTGGGGAAAAGGTATTCTTCGACGACGGGATGATCCGCGGCGTGGTCACGGAAACCGGAGCGCATACCGCACGAATTCGCATCCTGAAAAGTTTTAAGGAAAAATTAAAACCCGACAAGGGCATGAATTTGCCCGAGACCCTGCTCAACCTGCCTTCCCTGACGCCCCAGGACCGGGAGCACCTCCCTTTTGTAGTGGCCCATGCGGATCTCCTGGGCTATTCCTTTGTCAAAAATGAATCCGATGTATCCCAGCTATACGAACTCCTGCAAGCCTGTGGGGACAAAAAACCAGGGGTCGTATTCAAGATTGAGAACCTCAATGCTTTTAACCGGCTGCCCCTGATCCTGCTCGAGGGCATGAAATACGATCGCATTGGCGTCATGATCGCCAGGGGCGACCTGGCAGTTGAACTGGGCTTTGACCGGATTTCCGAGGTGCAGAACGAAATACTCTGGCTCTGCGAGGCAGCGCATGTACCTGTAATATGGGCCACACAGGTCCTGGACAACCTCGCCAAAAGGGGAATTGCGACCCGGGCGGAGATCAGCGATGCGGCCCTGTCCATCCGCTCTGAATGCGTCATGCTCAATAAAGGCCGGTATATCCTGGATGCCATTTCCGAACTGCGCACCATCCTCCACCGGATGGAGTCGCATTCCTCCAAGAACAAAAATGCCCTGAGGCCACTTCAGATTGCGAAAATAAACCTTGAGCGCCTCGACAGGTCCGGGAGGTACGGGAGCCGAGAGGAAGTTCCCGGCGGAGAAAGCGGTCAACACGGGTTTTCAGGGAATTAACCCCTTTGCTGTATCTTCGTGCCCGGATCGAATTTCAGATATGGATAAGGCAACCCTGTTTTTGAAAACCGCCCTGGCAAAGGCCTATGGAAAATGGTTTAACCTGGTCGCTCTTTTTAGTCCGTCCCGGGCCGGGAAACTGGCGTATGACACCTTCGTTAAAGTAAGGGATGGCAGGGTAAAACCCCAACAGCAGGAATACCTGGATGAAGCGCGTCAC
The DNA here is from genome assembly GCA_964514365.1 of uncultured Robiginitalea sp. Lineage (GTDB taxonomy): Bacteria > Bacteroidota > Bacteroidia > Flavobacteriales > Flavobacteriaceae > Robiginitalea. The sequence continues at coordinate 3,615 of CAZEQO010000103.1, forward strand.
AGTACAGAAACGGTCGGAGGAGACCAGATACAGACCTATCAATGGGAAGGATCAGGACCCCGGGTTTTGCTGGTACACGGATGGGAGAGCAATACCTTCCGATGGCGCAAACTCATCGGGGAACTCCGGGCCGCCCAATTCCACATTATTGCTTTCGATGCCCCTGCCCATGGCTATTCCTCGGGAAAAATCCTCCATGTACCCCTGTACGGGGAGTGTGTAGAGCATATGGTCCGTCAGTTTGAACCCCAATACATCATCGGGCATTCTATGGGGGGAATGGCCGCCCTCTACCACGCCCACAGACATCCGAATGAATCCGTAGAGAAAGTAGTCACCATTGGATCTCCTTCTGAGTTCGAGGCTATTGCCAGGTCCTACCAGCAAATGCTCGGTTTTAACGATCGGGTACTTCGCGCGTTTGACACTATGGTTTACAAAGAATTCGGATACCATATCCATGAATTTGCCACCGCGGAATTTATCAGGGGCAATCCAAAAAAAGGCCTTCTCCTCCACGACAAATTAGACCGGATCGCCCCTTTTCACGCCTCCCAAAAAGTGCATGAAGCCTGGGAAAACAGTGAACTTATCCCCACCGAAGGCCTGGGGCATTCCATGCACCAGGACGGCGTGAACAAACAAATTGTAGATTTCCTCAAAAACTAAGCCTGCAGCACCTCATTGAACCCGGTGTATTTTGTATTTTTACGAACCTAAAAAGCCGTATTTCGTATGCAAAATATTTCTCCTTTCCACATTGCCATTCCCGTACATAATCTGCAGGAATGCCGAACGTTTTACAGGGAAGTTCTCGGCTGCGAAGAGGGTCGAAGCAGCGATCACTGGGTGGATTTTAACCTGTTCGGACACCAATTGGTCATCCACTACAAACCTAAAACGGAAGAAGCCCTGCACACCAATGCCGTAGATGGCAAAAATGTTCCGGTTCCCCACTATGGGGTGGTTTTACCATGGGAGACCTTCGAATCCTTTTCGGCAGAGTTACAGGAAAAAGGAATTGAGTTCGTCATCGAACCCTATATTCGGTTCGAAGGGGAGGTAGGCGAACAGGCGACTTTATTTTTCCTGGACCCTGCGGGCAACGCCCTGGAATTTAAGGCATTCCGCAATATCGATCAGCTCTTCGCCAAATAGGCTCACTTATTTTTTTATGAATTTATAGTAGGCCCACAGCCCTGCTCCATAGACAATGGCAAAGATGACGGCTTCTGCCCCCTCAGTACGCATCGTCTCCCCGGAATAATCCTTCTCGAGCACTAGTGAAATCCCAAAATAGATCACCCCGCCCATCAGGGCCTGTATGAGTAAACGTTTTTTTGTCATGCTTTCCTTTGATTAAAATCCCCAAAGTACATTATCCTTCCTTAAAGCGCTTCTCAAAACAAAGACTGTTCCCAATGCCGCGATAAGGTCCGTAGTTCTCTATTTGAACATAGCCGGATTTCCGGTAAAAGGCAATGGCCTCGGGCTGGCGCCTGCCTGTTTCCAGTACACATCGGGTCGCGCCTGATTCCCATGCCCACACCTCGAGGGCCCGGATGACTTTTTGAGCGGTGCCCAGCCCGCGGTATTCCGGAAGTACAAACATCCGCTTGATTTCCATACGATCGGCCCCAAAGGGTTTAATCGCCCCGCACGCCACAGGAATAGATCCCTCATAGGCCACGACGACCTGATATAAACCTTCAATTCCATTAAACTGGTGGTAGAAGTCGTGATCTGGCCCGTCCCTCAGACTGAGTTCCGCATCCAGTTTTTCCACCAGGGCCCTGAAATCCGGATTCCTGTAATCCGTCCGAACCATAATAAAACGTTCCTCCTGCATCCCCCTATCCCAGTTGAAGGCCACGGCGTCGGACCCAGTAAAAAGCGAATATCAGGTTGGGCACCCAGCACAGCCAGGCCACAATCCTGTACGCGGTCAGGAATTCCCCAAAAATCAAAATAAGTATCGGCATCCAAATCCGCAGGGAAACCGCGGCGAAACAGGCTGCATAACTGTAGATCATATACCCTTCATGCCCTGTCAGGTCGCCTGCACGGATAGCCGTATAGGCGCGAAGGGTAAAAAAGATCCAGAACAACCCCAATAGGAAAAATCCAAGACCAGTGATCCAGCCCCCTGTAGCGTAAAACGCCAAATAGATTCCGCAGGCGGCACTGATCAGGGCAGCGCTTACATATACCTTTCCCAGATTCCTATGGGTTTTAAGGTATTTTCGACGGAGTTCCCGGCTGAATTGCGTCCATCCCACCAGGAGGGAAATACCCCCAAATACTATGTGGCCGTAAAATGCGATATTCCAGGGAATACTGCCGAGAACCTCCTCCGGTTTAGTCGCCAGGAGTCCCATGTCACGTCCTCCCAGGATATACAGCAAGGGATAAAACCCAATAGCTATGGCCAGCATCCCAAAGGCGACCCAGGCAAATTTATTCGTTCTTGGCTTCATCTCTGATGATTTCTAATCGCGCTATCGATACCTCCAACTCGTCAAATCCGCCCCCTCAGGTGCCGATTTGGCAATACGTTCCATTATTTTGGGCACATACATACTGTTGTACCTCAGCCGGCTGATGTGGTTGGGCTGTTCCGGATCCCCATTCCAGCAATGTTCGGCGCGATCTCCGTAGAGCACTTCGCCCTCATAGTAGGGCTCCGTGGTACTTTCCAGAAAATCCTCCATGAGGTATACCGCGTTGTTCAGGTAATAATTATCCATATCCCCACAGTAAACATGGATTTTGCCCCTGAGCTGCGGACCGAGTTTTTCCCAATCCCGTTCGAGGATATACCTGAGGTCATAATTTTCTCGCCAGTATGCTGCTACTTCGGGATTGATCTCCCCGGTGCGCTTGTCCCAGATCCGCTCGGGATACCCTTCTGCCCCCTGGGGGGAATACGTCGCCTCCCAGATATCCCATTGCTGGCCGGACCGGCTTTTATCCCCAAGGACCAATTCCAGCAGGTTGTTCTCACGGACCGTACTCTGTACATTGCCTAAATAATCCCTGTGGGCCGGAACTTCCACAGGTTTATGGGCGCTTTCCGTCCAGTAGGCATTGGAATCCTCATAAATGTTGGTAAGGCAATAGGCCCTGAAGTCTATCGGATCCGGGCAGGCGGCAAAACACCCGTTGTACTCCTCAGGATACTTAACCTGAACCGCGAGGGCCTCCCAACCTCCCGTGGACCCTCCGTAGAGGAATCGGGACCAACCCGCTCCGATTCCACGGAATTGCTCCTCAATATAAGGGATAAGCTCATAGGTAATAGCATCCCCATAAGGGCCCTGACTGGCCGAATTCACCGCATAGGAGTCGTCGTAATACGGGGTGGGGTGTTGAATTTCGATGATCAGGAAACGGGGATAGTCAGGCGCATTCCAGCGCTGGTAAAAATCGTAAGCCTCCTGTTGCTGTATAATGTTGTAGCCCTCCACCCCAAAGCGCTCGGAATAGTCAGGTTCCAGACCCGGATCCGGGGGAGTGGTTCGAAAGCCCCCGAAGTCAGCGGGAAAATGTCCCTGGAACACCATGAGGGGATACCGGGCCTCGGGATGTTCTTCAAATCCTTTAGGGAGCAAAATATGTGCGCCCAGGTACATATCCCGACCCCAAAATTCGGAAAGACGTTCGGAACGGATTTTAATATGTTTAATCCAGGGAGTATCTTCGGGTTCCGGTATGGGCGGGATGATCTGGTCCATGACCAAATCCAACCCGGTGATTCCATTCTCTCCTATGGTCACCGAAATCGGTTTGCTGTACAGGTTACCGGGAGAGCGGTTCCACTGCTGCCCTTCCCCATTGTCCATAGGAAGCTTAACCGTATGCCCTGTGGAGAGGTTAAAAGTTTCATAGGTGTGAAGTAACGCCTGTACCTGGTACTCCCCGGGGGGAATTTCCGATAGCGTTTCATATGGAAAACCAAGAGCTCCTGAATCAAACACAGTCGCTGTGCCGGGCTGCATCCCTTCCACGTTCATCCCAAAGATCAACTGGGTGTTGAGTCCGGCCCCGATCTGGAACCGGGGCTCGGCCGAAGTATCATTGGAAAACATCAACAACAACCGGCCGTCTTTCGGGGAATCCGCCACAGACTCCGCTAAGGAAATACGAATATTGTGAGCGGTAACCGTGGTATTGGCGGACTCACATCCAGGGAAGAAAAGGATTGAAAAAACCAGTAGAAGTGCTATACGCATGGCCCTATTTTTTTAAAAAAGATAGGGCTTTTTAAGGGGCGCTACAATACCCCCGGTCATTTTAGTGCTGCAGTATAAAGCACAAAAGACTGGAGTTCAACGATTCAGTATACGAAAATGCGGAATAAATCGTTAAAGGTTAAAGCATTAACCCCAAATCTTACCATTATGAAACGTTGGCATTACGCTGCAATACTCCTCGGGCTGCTTATCTGGTGTTCCAGTTGTAGAAATGACGAGGGTGAAGCCGAATTTGAGACGCTCAATCCGGTCGAAAACGAACAGCAGTAATTACATTCCATGAACGATAGGCCAATGCGCCCTATCAATTCCCTGCCTGATGACGCTCCCGTGCCAGCAGGGTGTTCTTTAAAAGCATAGCTATGGTCATGGGGCCTACTCCCCCGGGAACCGGGGTTATGTAAGATGCCTTTTTACTTACGGCTTCATAATCTACATCTCCACAAATATAGTATCCGCGTTCACGACTCTCATCAGGGACCCGTGTAATCCCCACATCGATAATGACCGCGCCTTCTTTGACCATATCCGCTTTTAGAAAATTCGGGATTCCCAAAGCCGAAACCACGATATCGGCCTGACGCGTCAAAGCCGCAATATCCTGTGTACGACTGTGGGTCAGCGTTACCGTGGCGTTTCCGGCAGCCCCTTTTTGACTCAGTAAAATGCTGATCGGCCTTCCCACGATATTGCTTCGGCCGATCACCACAGCGTGTTTCCCGGAAGTTTCAACCTCATACCTTTTGAGCAACTCCATGATACCAAAAGGAGTGGCCGAGATAAAAGTTTCCATTTGCAGGGCCATTTTTCCAAAGTTTGTCGGGTGGAAACCATCCACGTCCTTATCCGGATGTACGGCCATCAGGATCTTCTCCTCGTCAATGTGTTTGGGAAGGGGCAGTTGTACGATATATCCGTCTA
>CAZEQO010000103.1:8798-10219 GCA_964514365.1 uncultured Robiginitalea sp.
TTGTTTCAGGGTGGAATCAAAGCCGATACGCTTACATGCCCTGACCTTACTGCCCACATAGGTAAGACTAGCTCCGTCATTGCCGACGAGTACGGCCGCAAGATGCGGGACTTTCTCTCCTCGAGCCTTCATCTCAGCTACTTCCGCTGCGATTTCATTTTTGATTTCGTTTGAGATTTTTTTACCGTCCAGGAGGGTCATAGTCAGTCTGTGTTTTAGTGCATTATTTGGGTGATGCGGTTTCTATCGCATATTCTGCATCATCTGCATCATTTTCTTGCCGCCACCACCTTGCATCATCTTCATCATTTTACTCATTTGCTGAAACTGCTTCAGCAACTGGTTGACTTCCTGAATGTTCGTACCACTCCCCTTGGCGATCCTTTTTTTGCGACGGGCATCCAGTTTGGAAGGGTTCGCCCGTTCGTCCGGGGTCATGGAATGGATAATAGCCTCGATATGCTTAAAGGCGTCATCGTCAATATCCATCCCCTTCAGTGCCTTTCCTGCCCCGGGGATCATCCCCACGAGGTCTTTCATACTCCCCATTTTTTTGATCTGCTGGATCTGGCTTAAAAAGTCGTCAAATCCAAAAGCATTCTTGGCGATCTTCTTTTGAATCTTACGCGCCTGTTCTTCATCGAACTGTTCCTGGGCCCGCTCCACAAGGGAGATCACATCACCCATCCCCAGGATTCGGTCGGCCATACGGGAAGGATAAAAAACATCGATGGCGTCCATCTTTTCCCCCGTCCCGATAAATTTGATGGGTTTATTGACCACGGATTTGATGGAAATCGCGGCCCCGCCCCGGGTGTCCCCATCGAGCTTGGTGAGGATAACCCCGTCAAAATCGAGTACTTCGTTGAAGGCTTTTGCTGTATTTACAGCATCCTGCCCGGTCATGGCATCCACTACAAAGAGGACCTCCTGTGGGTTGACCGCATTGCGAATATTGGAAATCTCCGTCATCATCGCCTCGTCAACGGCCAGACGACCTGCCGTATCTATAATAACCACATTTTGGCCATTCGCCTTTGCGTGGGCTATCCCGGCCTGGGCCAGGGCAACAGGATCCGAATTTTCCCGATCCGAGTATACAGGCACCCCTATCTGGTCTCCAACCACATGAAGCTGATCGATAGCCGCAGGACGGTACACATCACAGGCAACCAGCAACGGATTTTTACTCTTTTTGGTTTTCAGGAAATTTGCCAGCTTCCCGGAAAAAGTCGTTTTACCCGAACCCTGAAGGCCACTCATCAGGATGACCGATGGGTTTCCGGAGAGATCGATCCCCTCGGCATCGCCACCCATGAGTTCGGTAAGTTCGTCCTTGACAATTTTAGTCAGGAGCTGCCCGGGCTGCAGGGTGGTAAGCACGTTCTGCCCTATGGCCTTTTCTTTAACCGTATTGGTGA
>CAZEQO010000104.1:0-10136 GCA_964514365.1 uncultured Robiginitalea sp.
CTCCCGGGCTTCTCCAAAAGCATCCAGTAGGCACTGGTATAAGGCTTGTTTCGCATGCCCGTATCCGTAATTCCCGCCGAGGTAATTATCGCGCATTCCGGCAGTAGCCGTTTCCGGGGCCAGGATGCGGTACAAAGCGAAGACAGTATCGGTATCAGGGTCTTTAGGATCCTCCAGGGGTGTGCTGTCCGTCACAATTCCCATGATTTGCTTCCGCAGGGCCTTATCCGGCAGGAATATATCGATCAGGTTGCCCTTGCTCTTGCTCATTTTTTCCCCGTCAGTACCTGGGATATACATGGTGTGGTCCTGTACCCGGGCTTCCGGGATAACAAAAGTCTCACCCATTTGAGCGTGAAAGCGGGACGCTACATCCCGCGTCATTTCCAGGTGTTGGAGCTGGTCTTTCCCAACCGGGACAAAATCGGCATCATAAAGCAGGATATCGGCAGCCATCAACATCGGATATGTAAAAAGACCCACATTGACGTCTTCGAGCCGGTCAGCTTTATCCTTGAAGGAATGGGCCAGGGTCAGGCGTTGATAAGGGAAGAAACAACTCAGATACCAGGATAATTCCGTCACCTGGGGCACATCGCTCTGGCGGTAAAACACGGTTTTATTCGGGTCTAATCCGAATGCCAGCCAAGTCGCTGCCGTTGCATAAGTGTTTTCTTTGAGCACTTCGCCATCCTTTATTTGTGTAAGGGAGTGCATATCGGCAATAAAGAGAAAGGAGTCATTTTCCGGTTGGGACGCCATCGCAATAGCGGGCATGATAGCCCCAAGGATATTTCCTAAATGAGGTGTTCCTGTACTTTGAATCCCGGTTAGAATCCGTGGCATGGGCAGGCATTTTTTATCAAAGGACAAAAGTAACGGAAATACAAGAACCTTCCCAAAATTCTTACATTTGGCGCCATGTGGATTATCGTGAAGAAAACAGGGCAGGCCCTGTATAGAATTTGGTTTTATATTCTGGTTACGATACCGATCATTATATTTTGGCCCCTCCTGGTTCTTACGACAGTATCCGAAAAAACATATCCGCAGTTTTTCTGGCTCGCCCGCAATCTATGGGCCCCTGTGATCCTTTACGGTATGGGATGTCCGCCCCTGGTCAGGTATGACCAGCAAATGGAACCAAAAAGGAGCTATATGCTCGTGGCCAATCATACAAGTATGCTGGATATTATGTTGATGCTCCGGGTGAGTCGCAACCCCTTTATTTTTGTGGGGAAGAAGGAATTGGGAAATTTGCCCATTTTTGGATTTTTCTATAAAAGAGTCTGTATCCTGGTAGATCGGGAGGACAGTCGCAGCCGCTCAGCTGTTTACCGCCGGGCACAGGGTCGTCTCGCAAAGGGTCTTAGCATTTGTATTTTTCCCGAAGGAGGGGTCCCGGAAGAGTCCGTAATCCTTGACTCCTTTAAAGACGGGGCATTTAAAATGGCCATCGCCCATCAAATAGAAGTGGTTCCTATGACCTTCTATGACAACAAGCGACGGTTCCCCTTTCGTTTTTTCAGCGGTTCCCCGGGCCCTTTAAGAGCCCGTGTCCATAGTTTTTTCGATACACGCGCCTACACATCAGACGCAGCTTCCCTGAGGACTGAAGTCCGGGATCTTATTTACGAAAGCCTTCAGAAAGGTCCGTACGCCGGTGCCTAAAGGAGTTTTCAAAAATACCAAAACGTATAAAAAATAGGTCAGACAGCAGTTGCCCTTGGGGGCTCGGCAAATCAGAATCGGAAACTCAAACCACTATAAACCCCAATGGAGTAGGGTCTGAAACTCCCCTCGGTCTGAGAAAAGGTGTTGAGTTGATACTTGAACATCGGCAAAAGGTTCAGTTCGAGTCGCGGATTCAGGCGATAGAACACACCAAAGCCCAGGTTTGTGCTGAAGTTGAGATCATTCATGTTGTTGGATTCACCAACCTCAGTAGTCGTTCCCGAAGATTCCAGGCTAACGGAATTATCCATAAGGAACAAAGAGCTCATCCCTCCAATAACATTGAGCCCCCACTTCTTATCGATTAGGGTGTATTGCATTTCAACAGGAACTTCCAAATACCCGAATTCCTGAACCATCGCACCTTGACGGGCCGGGCTTGGAGCCGTAATGTCAACGGCATTGGGTTGCTGGGGTTCCCGAGCACCACTGGCCGTGCTGTGTACAACGAGGCTTTTGGAATTTTCTGAATAACTAATGGTTCGGATCAGCGAACTCGGCTGGGCAATGGGAGAGGAGGTGAAGCCTACTTCTTCCGTATTGTACCCGTAGTCTACCCTGTGAATGCCAGAACGAATGCTGAGGCGGCGCGAAACTTTATAGGCAACCTGAAGGCCGTAACTCATGTTTACAGAACCTGATTTTGAGTTGTTTACAAAGTTTGAAGCAATAGGTGAACCATTGCCAAAGGAGTCGAAATAGACCGGGGCAAGACTCGGGCCGACCATCCATCTACCCCCTTCATCTGTAGTTTCCGCCAGGGTTTCCTGGGCTTCGATAGCTTCAAAAATGGATTTCTTTTCCTCCTCAGGAACCTTTGTATTCAGAGCTTCTGCTGTCTTTGAATTCTCCGCAACGGAAGGTGCCGCATCTGCATCGGAAGCGGTGTTTTCCGGTATCTGAACAGCTACTACTTCCTGTGGATTTTTATTTCCAAGCTCAGCGATTGTGCTTTCGCCATTGGAATTTGCAGGAGATCTATCCAGGACAGTCTCTGTCTGGGCAACCTCGGAGGACCTGCTCAAAAGAATGGAACCCGGTTTTTCCTCTTGTTTTTCTGAGGGCAACTCCCGACCATCTGACACCAGGGATTTATTACCCGGAGATTTAAAGTCAGTATCGCCGTTAACACGGGAAGGATTGGAAGATCTCTCATTGCCCGATCCGTAACCCTCCTCTGAAACCTCTGGGTTTTCTACATCCTGACCTGCAATTGCTTCTCCCGTCCCGCTAATATCAGGGCTTTCTTTCAATTGAAGGGCGTCGTTTTTAACAGGACCCGAGCTCTCCTGTTTTGTTTCGATTTCAGTCACAGAAGGAGCCTCCATACCGGTTTCTTCCCAGGGATTTACCAAAAACAAAACTCCGATCAAAACTGCCGCTGCGGCGCCAAAACGCCACCAAACAGGGATGACCCGTTTGGGTTTTTTCTCGTCCAGGGAAGATCGAATACGATCCCAAACCCTGGGATCCGGGGTTTCCCCATGATCTCCCAGTTTTTCCTGGAACAGTTTTTCCAATTCTTTATTGTCCATAACTTATGAGGTTAGGCTATCTGTTTTTTTTTTAAAATCTTCTCCTGAAGGATCATCCGTGCACGCGATAAATTAGACTTCGAAGTTCCTTCAGAGGTCCCGAGGGCCTCACTAATTTCCTTGTGGGAAAAACCATCCAGCACATACATGTTGAAAGTAAGCCTGTATTTCTGTGGCAACTCCTGTACATATTTCAATAAGAGCCCGAGGGATATTTCAGCTTCTTCCCGTGCTGTTTCTTCTCCCCGGTCCGGAACATCAGAAACGAGTTTTAAAGGCTCCTTTTTACGATACTTCTGTAAAACCGTATTAATGGTCACCCGCTTTAACCATCCTTCAAAAGATCCCTTGTGTTTGTACTGATGGATCTTTTCATAAATAGTCATAAAACTATCGTGCAAGTTGTCCTCTGCCTCTGTTTTGTTTCTGGAGTATTTCAGGCAGATTCCGTAAAGAACAGGAGCGTGAATCCGGTACAGCATCTCCTGAGCGATCCTGTTGCCTTTTACACATTTATTTATAAGTTCTTTTTCTTTCAAAATGGAGGACAAATTACATACGGGAATCTTATGCTCAGGGCACCACCGGAACTTCAAATTCCATGAACTGATCTACCCCCTCATCATTTTTTCCCGTCCAAAACCGGAATACGTAGGTGCCCGAGTACAAACAGATAAAATCAAAACTTGTAGCTACCTCAGAAAGCACTTCGGTACATGGCACATCATCTTGTTCTGTTCCAATGGCCACAACCCGCCTTATGGTCGTATCCTCCGGAAGGATATCAAACCCTGCGAAGTCCGTACAGCCATTGGGCTCCAGTACCGTGACCCCAATCTCGTAGGTCTCGTTCAATGTGAACTCCTCAGGCATGTCCACAGCGACGGTGGTTAAGGAGACAAAATGATAAGTCACTTCATCGTCCCCAATGTCACACGCGCTTAGAAGGAAGAGCGGCAGAAGTAATTTTAGTAAATTCCAAAACGGCTTCATAAGCTTAGTATCCCGTATACTCCACTGTATAGATGTGAAGCAATGTTAAAGGTTGCTTGGAAACGCGGGAATTATAAAAGAAGCGATATTACTCTTTCACGGCCTTTATCGCATCCTTGATTTTCCCCTCGAGTTCATCCATGAGTTCCGGATTGTCCAGTAGGAGGGTTTTCACAGCATCTCGTCCCTGACCTAATTTGGTATCTCCATAACTAAACCAGGAGCCACTTTTTTTGATGATTTCATATCCTACACCCAGATCGAGAATTTCTCCAACTTTTGAAATTCCCTCTCCGTACATGATGTCAAATTCAGCCAACCTAAAGGGAGGTGCGACTTTATTCTTGACCACCTTAACCCGGGTTTTGTTCCCCAGGACCCCACCATCTGTGTCTTTAATCTGGGTCGATCTTCGGATATCCAGGCGAACGGAAGAATAGAACTTCAGGGCATTTCCACCTGTGGTGGTTTCGGGATTGCCAAACATAACCCCTATTTTCTCACGTAATTGATTGATAAAGATCACGGTGCTGTGTGTCTTGCTGATGGACCCTGTAAGCTTTCGCAGGGCCTGGGACATCAGACGTGCGTGAAGACCTACCTTGGAATCCCCCATCTCCCCTTCAATTTCACTTTTGGGAGTTAAGGCCGCGACTGAATCGATAATGATAATGTCAATGGCCCCTGAACGAATCAGGTTATCAGCGATTTCGAGAGCCTGTTCGCCGTGATCCGGCTGGGAGATAATCAAATTGTCAATATCCACACCGAGCTTTTCGGCGTAAAACCTGTCGAAAGCGTGCTCTGCATCGATAAATGCAGCGATGCCACCGGCTTTTTGAGCTTCGGCAATGGCGTGAAGGGTAAGCGTGGTTTTACCAGAGGATTCCGGTCCGTAAATCTCGACGACCCGCCCCCGCGGATAGCCACCCACTCCCAGTGCGAGATCGAGCCCCAGGGAGCCTGAAGAGATCACCTCAACATCTTGTACAACTTCATCTCCCATCTTCATAACCGCACCTTTCCCGTAGGTTTTGTCCAGTTTGTCAAGGGTTAATTTCAGGGCCTTCAACTTCGCTTCTTTCTCGCTGCTCATAGGTATTTTTCTTTAATTGGATGGCTAAATTACCATTTCTTTTGGCATTATCACAATGGGTAAAGCAACCTTTTAAGGCTTTGGGTATCTTTTTAATTGAGCCTCCGAATTTGCCCGAAAGTTATATCCGGAAACCGCAAAAAACATGCATTGAATTTGCTGTGAAGAAGAATGTATTTGTGGTCCCGGGAGAGCTCTGATGACATATCAGGGCTCTTTTTTATGCCCTTTTCTCCCCGGATTGCCTATTTTTGCCCCATCAATTTCTTTTTAACTTAACCCGTAAGTATAGCATGCAACTGTACAATACGCTAAGTGCAGAAGAAAGAGAAGCCCTTATTGAAGCCGCCGGGAAGGAACGGCTCACGATCTCTTTCTATAAATATGCACACATTGGAAATCCTTCCCTGTTCCGGGACTATTTATTCATTCATTGGAATGCAATGGATGTTTTGGGACGTATTTATGTAGCCAGGGAGGGTATCAATGCCCAGCTTTCTGTCCCGGCCGAGGATTTTGGAAAATTCAAGGAACACCTGGATAGTATTTCTTTTCTAAAAGATGTCCGATTGAATATCGCCATAGAACAGGACAATAAATCTTTTCTGAAACTCAAGATTAAGGTCCGCCATAAAATAGTGGCAGATGGGCTGGAGGACGGTAGTTTTGACGTTACGAATAAAGGTATTCACGTGGGCGCCGAACAGTTCAATGCCCTTGTGGAAGACCCGGATGCGATCGTGGTCGATATGCGAAATCACTACGAGAGTGAAATCGGCCATTTTGAAAACGCCATAACCCCGGATGTGGATACGTTCCGCGATTCCCTGGATATTATCGAAGCCCAACTGAGCGATGCAAAGGAGGAAAAGAAACTGGTCATGTACTGTACCGGGGGGATTCGTTGTGAAAAGGCCAGTGCGTATTACAGGCATAAGGGCTTTAAACAAGTCTATCAGTTAGAAGGCGGGATCATCGAATACACCCGACAGGTGCGGGAAAAGCAACTCGACAATAAATTCAGGGGAAAGAATTTTGTCTTTGACCAAAGGCGTGCCGAACGGATTTCCGATGATGTGATTTCCAATTGCCACCAGTGCGGTAGTCCGTGTGACACCCATATAAATTGCGCCAATGAGGGCTGCCATCTCCTGTTCATTCAGTGTGAAGCGTGCGCTGAAAAAATGAATTCCTGTTGTTCACAGGAGTGTATGGATGTGATCGCACTCCCCGCCGAAGAACAGAAAAAGCTCCGGAAAGGCAAAGTGAAGAGCAACCTGATTTTTAAAAAGGGACGGTCCGAGGTGCTTAAATACAAGAAACCGGCGTCTGAACCTCTGGTCTCTTCCTAACCGGCTTTTACGGACATGGATTTAAGGCCAAAAACAGAAATTTGAGCCCTTATCACCTTTTTCATCCCCTTTTGAGGTTCGGCATCCTTTTAAATTTATCCTATCTTTACCCGAGTAAACGATATATGAACCTGTTTCCTCAGCAGCTTAAAGCAAATTCTGGGGAATTGAGATAAAAAATATGGGATGTAGCAGTTGTTCAACCGGAAAGGATGGACAGCCGCGCGGATGTAGGAACAACGGTACCTGCGGTACGGATGGCTGTAATAAACTTACGGTTTTTGACTGGCTTTCTAATATGTCGCTCCCAGCAGGGCAGCAGGCCTATAATGCGGTGGAAGTTCGGTTTAAGAACAGTAGAAAGGAGTTTTTTAGGAATTCGGAGGGTCTTTCCCTTTCTATTGGTGACTTGGTGGCTACTCAGGCTAAATCGGGTCACGACATCGGCATGGTAACCCTCACCGGGGAATTGGTGCGGGTACAGATGCGGAAGAAGAAAGTGAACTATGATGAATCCCTACCCAAAATCTATCGCAAAGCGACCCAGCGCGATATTGATAAATGGGTCAAGGTTCGGGGAAAAGAGGAAGAGATCAAAAAGCGCTCCCGTGAAATTGCCATAATTCTGGGGCTTCAAATGAAAATCTCGGATGTTGAATTCCAGGGGGACGGTTCAAAGGCGACTTTTTACTACACGGCTGATGAACGGGTCGATTTTCGGCAACTTATCAAGGATATGGCGAAGGCTTTTGGAATCCGGATCGATATGCGACAAATCGGGTATCGGCAGGAGGCCCAAAGACTGGGAGGAATTGGGTCCTGTGGGAGAGAACTCTGTTGCTCCACCTGGCTGACCGATTTCAGGTCGGTAAGCACTGCAGCTGCCCGATATCAGCAACTCTCATTGAACCCTCAAAAGCTCGCAGGGCAATGTGGAAAATTAAAGTGCTGCCTGAATTACGAGTTGGATACTTATCTGGATGCCCTAAAGGATTTTCCATCGGCCGATTCAAAATTGCACACTGAAAAAGGCACGGCTTTTTGTCAGAAAACCGATATTTTCAAGGGTATCCTCTGGTTTTCCTACAAAGATGATCCTTCGAACTGGTATTCGCTGACCAAAGACCAGGTACACCGGATCCAGGAGTTAAACCGCGAAAAGAAAAAGGTACAGAGCCTGGAGGAATACGCCTCTGAGAATTATGCCGATGCCGAAATTGCTTTTGAAAACGCGGTGGGGCAGGACAGCCTGACTCGTTTTGACCGGCCAAAATCCAAAAGGAGAAAGAATAAACGCCGAAACAAAGGGAATAACCGAAAAAGGACATCCAGGAATGCTTAAATCACTGTTTATATGTTGCGGGCTCGTGCTTTTCATTTCCTGCACGGACCACCTCGCCTATTCTAAGGTGAAGTCTACTGAAAATGGTCAATGGCATAAAGAGCGCGTGATGGAATTCACCTTCAGTGAGTTGGATACCACCCAGACTTATAACATGTTTATAACCCTTCGCAACGATCAGGAGTATCCCTACAACAATCTTTTTGTGATTGCGGAGTTTACATCTCCGCAAGGGGCTTCTGAGCGCGATACCCTGGAGTACCAGATGGCAGATGCAATGGGTAACTGGTTGGGTTCGGGTTACGGAAGTGTCCGGGAGAATAAATTATGGTATAAAGAAAACATCGTTTTTCCCAATACTGGCGTATATACTGTTACCGTGGCACATGCTATGAGAAAGAATGGCAGTACGGACGGGCTTGAGGCACTTCCGGGCGTACTGGATATTGGCCTTCAGATTGAGAAGAACCCGTAGACAATGGCGACAAAGAAAAAATCAAAAACAAAATCTTTCAAACCCTTTATAAAGGCATTCTGGATCCTTTTTTTTGGAGGTGTCCTGGCCCTGGCCCTTGTATTTCTCCTGGCGTCCTGGGGTGTTTTCGGGGAAATGCCCACGTTTGAAAGACTGGAGAATCCCCAGACCAACCTGGCAACTGAAATCATTTCTTCAGATGGCCAAACCCTGGGTAAGTTTTTCCTCGAGGATAATCGTACCGATGTACCCTATTCGGAATTGCCCCAGAACCTGGTCCAGGCCCTCATAGCCACCGAGGATGCGCGCTTTTACGACCATTCGGGGGTAGACGCCCGTGGAACATTAAGGGCGGTACTTTTTTTGGGTACCCGCGGTGGAGCCAGTACGATTTCGCAACAGCTGGCAAGACAGTTATTCGTAGGCGTACGTTCAAAAAACGTCGCTGAAGCTGTAGTTCAAAAGGTTAAAGAATGGGTGATTGCCACGCGTCTGGAACGCAATTATACCAAGGAGGAAATCATTTCCATGTACCTGAACATTTATGATTTCGGGTACAATGCGGACGGCATTCGGTCGGCTGCAAAGATCTATTTTGGCAAGGAACCAAAGGATTTGAAAACAGAGGAGTCCGCTTTACTGGTCGGAATGCTAAAGAATTCTTCCCTATACAACCCCATCCGCAGGGAAGAAATTACCGTGGAGCGGAGGAATACAGTTTTGGCCCAGATGGAGAAATACGATTATATCTCCGAAGCTGAACGGGATTCTCTGGTTGGCTTAGAAATGGATATCAACTTCAATCCTGAAAACCACAGAGAAGGACTGGCGACGTATTTTAGAATGTATCTGCAGGGTTGGCTTAAGGATTGGGTTTCTAAAAATCCAAAACCGGCCCGGGAAGGGGAACGGGATACCTGGAACATTTATTTGGACGGCCTGAAGGTATATACCACCATAGATTCGAGGATGCAGGCCAATGCCGAGTCTTCGGTGCAGGATCATATGAAGCGTTTGCAGGCTGAATTTTTTGTTCAGAACACCCCTGACCGTAACCCGACTACCCCATTTCTCGATCTCTCTTCGGATGAGATACGGGGAATCATGACTCGTGGAATGAAGTCTTCGGAGCGCTGGAGGGCAATGAGCAGGGAAGGAAAATCTGAGGATGAAATTCGGGCCTCTTTCAACAAGCAGACGGAAATGACAGTTTTTGACTGGAATTCCCCGGGCATGGAGAAGGACACGGTGATGACTCCACTGGACTCCATTCGGTATTATAAAACCTTCCTCAGGTCTGCCATGATGTCTATGGAACCCCAGACCGGGCACGTCAAAGCATGGGTAGGAGGTATAAACTACCGCCATTTTCAATACGACAATGTCATACAGGGGACGCGACAGGCGGGCTCTACCTTTAAACCCTTTATTTACGCAGCAGCTATCGATCAATTGCGCAGATCGCCATGTGACACCCTTCCGGACACCCAATACTGCATAGAGGCCAACAAATATGGAAATCCCGAGCCCTGGTGCCCGAAAAACTCAAATGGAAAATATTCCGGACAGAGCTATACCCTAAAGCGGGCATTGGCCAATTCAGTAAATA
>CAZEQO010000105.1:0-8790 GCA_964514365.1 uncultured Robiginitalea sp.
CATCAGCCCCAAAAATGGCGTAGTCAGGAAAAAAGCCACGGCGTTGTGCCCGTACCACCACTGTACCAGTGCATCCTGTACACCTGCGTATACCGAATAGCTCTTCATGGCACTCACCGGGAGGGCGAGGCTGTTAAATATGTGTAGGACGGCAACCGTAACGATGGTGGCCAGGTAGAACCAGATAGCCACATAGAGGTGGCGCTGGCGGCGTTTGAGCATGGTACCGATAAAGTTCCAGCCAAATACGACCCAGACCGCCGCGATGGCGAGATCAATGGGCCATTCCAATTCTGCGTATTCCTTTGATGTGGAATATCCCAGGGGCAGGGTAATGGCTGCGGCCACGATAATGGCCTGCCAGCCCCAGAAATTAAAGTTACTCATCCAATCGCTGAACATTCGCGCTTTCAGCAGCCGCTGGGTGGAATAGTAAACCCCGGCAAACATAGCATTTCCGACAAAAGCGAAGATGACGGCATTGGTGTGTAACGGGCGAAGCCGCCCAAAACTCAGCCATGAAATCCCATCCGTGAGGTTCGGAAAGATAAACATGAACGCCAGTAGCAGGCCTACCAGCATTCCGACAACACCCCAAAGCAGGGTGGCATACAGAAATTTCTGTACGATTTTATTGTCATAGTGAAATTGCTGAATTTCCATAGATCAATTTTTAATTTGGATTATCGAGTTGGTTGAAATTAGATACATCAGAGTCCTTCTCTACGAGCTCATCTTCAAAAAGCATACGTACAGAAGGGGTGTAGGAATCGTCATACTGACCTTTCCTCACAGAAATAATAAAGGCTACAAAGAAGATTATGGCCACCAAAACACTGATAGCCAGCAACATATAAATAACGCTCATACCCAGGCGGAATTTGAGTGTAAAACTAGACCCACTGTAAAGTTAAAAATATGATAAATATCAGTGTTCAAAAGTTATTCAATTTTTCTGCCTATCCAATTCGTAGCTGCCGTGGTAAAGGCCACAATGCTGATAGAACTCAGGGGCATCAGGATGGCGGCAATGACCGGTTCGAGTTGTCCGGTAACGGCAAAATACAGGCCAACGACATTGTAGAGGAGGGAAAATCCAAAACTCATATATATGATTTTCATCGCCTTTTTAGTAATACCCAGGAATACGCCCAGGTTTTTAAATTGCCGGCTGTCGAGAATGGCGTCGCAAGCCGGGGTAAACAGATTGGCATCTTCACTGATGGCAATCCCCACCTTGCTCTGGGCAAGCGCCCCTGCATCGTTGAGGCCATCACCAACCATGAGCACTTCTTTCCCTTCCCGCTGCAGCTCCCGGACGAACTGCAGTTTTTCCATGGGCTTCTGGTTAAAATACATAGGTGTCAGCGGGGGTAACAGCTCTTGCAGATAGGCTTTTTCAGATTCGTTATCTCCCGAAAGTACGGCCAGGGAATAGTTGTGACTCAATTCTTCAAAGAGTGCCCCTGCCCCTTCCCTGTAGCTGTTGCGTATGATAAAATGGCCTTTGTAGTTGTCATTCGAGCTGATATGCACTTCGGATCCGCCGGGCCGGGCAGGGGGTGCTCCGGTGACAAACTCACTGGAACCCACCCGGATGCGGGAGTCGTCCAGACGTCCTTCCAGGCCTTCTCCAAGATGCTCTTCAAAATTGTCAAGTGGGATAATATTATAAGGTGCCAGTTGTTGGTACAGGGTTTGACTCAAAGGATGACCGGAGGCCCGAAGGGTATTTTTAAGCAGGATGGCCTCGGCCTCAGTGAGTTCGATACCCGTGTAGTCAATGCTGTTTTTCCGGGTAGTGGTGAGGGTCCCGGTTTTGTCAAATATGGCAGTATCGACCAAAGCCATACGTTCCAGGCTTTCAGTATCCTTGACGTAAAACCCTTTTTTTCCAAAAATGCGCAAGAGGTTCCCCAGGGTAAAGGGGGCCGCCAGGGCAATGGCACAGGGACATGCGATGATCAAAACAGCCGTAAGCACATTCAGGGCCCGGGAGGGTTCTATAAAAAGCCAGGTTCCTGCAGCCACAAAAGCAATGGTCAGTACGGCAATCGTGAACCTTTTTCCAATCCGATCGGTGAGATTCCTGAAGGCTGTTTTCGGGTTATGTGAAAACGCTGCATCACTCCAGAGCTCGGTGAGATAGCTTTGGGAAACCGGTTTGAGCACTTCGATCTCGATAGCCCCCTGAAGCTGCTTGCCACCTGCATAGAGCCGGTCTCCACTCTTTTTGGAAAGGGCCCGCGCCTCCCCGGTGACAAAACTGTAATCGATCCGGCCTTCCCCCCTCAGCAGGATGGAATCGGTCGGAATCAGGGAACTGCTTTTAATCAGCAGGCGGTCTCCTTTGAGTACTTCGTGGACCGGGATACTCTCCTCAGATCCGTCCGCTTTGAGGCGCGTTACGGCAATGGGAAAATAGGACCGGTAATCCCTTTCAAAGGATAAAAAAGCATAGGTGCGCTGCTGGAAAAATTTACCGAGCAGCAGGAAAAAGACCAGGCCGGACAAACTGTCGAAAAAACCCTGTCCCAAATCCAGGGCAATCTCAACGGTACTGCGAATAAAGAGGACGAGTATTCCAAGGGCAATAGGGACATCGATGTTTAGCATCCCGGAGCGCAGGCTCTTATAGGCTGAAGTCAAATACCCCGAACCGGAATAAAAAACCACGGGGAGGGAAAAGGCAAACATGATCCAGTGGAAGATTCCTTTGTACTTCTCCAGCCAATACTCTCCACTTTCAAAATACTCGGGAAAGGAAAGGAACATAATATTCCCGAAAGCAAAGCCCGCAATACCCAGCTGGTAAATCAGTTTGCGGTCTACTTTTCTGGCACCTCCCTCGTAGTGCTCCAGGGTAATGGAGGGTTCATACCCGATCGCACTGAGCAAACCCACCAGTTCTTTCAGGCTGATCTGCCCGGAATTGAAATGGATACGCGCCTCTTTTCGCGGGAAATCCACCTGGCTGCTGTAGACCCCGGGATTGAGCCGGTTCAGGTTTTCCAGCACCCAGATACACGAACTGCAGTGGATGTGAGGAATACTCAGGCTGATGATATGGTGTGAGTCATCCTGGAACTCAAGCAGGCGTTCGGCGATCAGGGGGTCGTCCAGGTAGTCAAACTTTCCCTGGCTGAGTTCAGGCGTTTTCCCGGCCGCGCCTTCCAATTCATAGTAATAACTCAGATCGTTATCCCTGAAAATAGTGTAGACGGTTTTGCAGCCATGGCAACAAAAAGATTTTTCGTCGAAATGTACCTCTTCAGTTTCACAAGGAAGTCCACAATGAAAGCAATTCGTATGGGGCATTGAAATGGTTTGCAGCGTTGAAATTATAAAAAGCTGAGTTTCCGGCAAAGGTTGGGGAATGTTAAAGGCGAAAAGATGACACTTGTCAGCTTTTAAAGTCTTTAAAAAATAGCTACTTTTATTATTGAAATTCGACAATTCCTATGGAGGAGCGATGTGAGAACTGTATAGTTCGAAAGTTCAATGCTTTAAGGGCTATGAGTAAGGAGGAGCTGAAAGCGGTTTCCGACTCTAAAGTCTCCCGGAAGATTAAGAAAGGGGAGGTTATTTTTGAAGAAGGAGAAAAACTCAATGGGGTTTACTGTGTTCGCGGGGGTGTTTCCAAATTGGCCAAACTGAGCCCAAATGGCAAAGACCAGATCGTTAAACTCGCATCCAAGGGGGAAGTCCTAGGGCAAAGATCCGTTGTGGCCGAAGAAAATTCCAACCTGAGCGCTACGGCAGTCAGTGATATGGACATGTGCTTTATCCCCAAAGAAGCTATAGTGAGTACGCTGCACAAGAATCCGGACTTCACCTATGAAGTCCTCCGTCATATGGCCCACGATCTTAGGGAAGCGGACGATGTGATTGTGAATATGTCACAGAAAACCGTCAAGGAACGCATCGCTGAGGCCTTGCTCTACATGATGAACAATTTTGGAGAAGATAAGGAGGGATATCTCGCCCTGGTTCTTTCCCGGGAAGATATCGCCAATGTCGTTGGCACTGCCACGGAATCCTGTATCCGAATCCTCTCAGAGTTTAAAAAACAGGGCCTGATAAAAACCTCTGGTAAGCGTATGGCTATCCTTGAAGCGCGCAAACTTCAGGATCTTGCCGACGGTTTTTGACTCGTAATACACTGCAATTCTGAGAGATAAGATCTCGATTTTTTTTTCGAAAAGATGATGGATATCATACTTTCAACCTGCCTGGGATACTACCTTTACCCAAATAGATCCCATTGGGTATGCACCACATTCTTATACCGACAGATTTTTCAGGGACTGCACAAAGCGCAGTAGATTACGCCCTTTCCTATTATAAGGGAGAACCATGTGTGTTCCATTTCCTGAACACCTATACGCCTGATTTTGTGCATAGCCGGGTCATGGCCCTGGCCCATGGGGGAAATCAGGAAGAAGATGCCATGCAGGTCATCTCCGAAAAAGGTTTGAAACACCTCGTTGAAGGTCTGCAAGCGGATAACCCCAATTCAGGACATGAATTTCACACCGTATCGTCATTCAACCTGCTGACCGAAGAAGTGAAAGAGCAGTTATCTATGTACCCGATAGACATGATTGTCTCTGGAACTACCGGCGCATCAGGGATAAAAGAAGTTTTTCTGGGCAGTAATACGGTTCGTATCCTCAGGGCCGCCTCGGGATGTCCTGTGCTCGTGATCCCCAATGAAACCCGATTTAAAAAAGGAGTAAAGATAGGTCTGGTCACCGATTTTGGAACGCCCTATTCCGCCACCCAGATCGAGGCTATCCTGGAGTTTCAGACGCGACTGGAGGCTTCCCTTGAAGTTATGCATATCGGCGGTCCGGAAGGGTTAACCGGTTTTCAGGAGCTGCATAAGCACCAACTCTTTCTGGAACTGGAAAGGGGAAATCCCCAGATGAAATGGCGTACGCCCATGGCGAGTAAATCCGAGGTTATCGAAGACTATCTCGAAGAGGCTTCCATAGGTTTACTGATCATGATTCGCAACGACCACCACCTGGTCGATGAGTGGCTTCGGGAGCCTGTAGTCAAAAAAGTCGCTTTTCACACCGACATTCCCATGCTGGTCCTGCCACCTGTTCAGCCCTGAGTATTCCGGACTTGTTCTTCTCTTGGAATGGGGTGATCCTCGTAAAAATCTTCAAAAGTCTTTGAAGTAGTATAGGCGTCCGTAAGGACTTTATACACCATAATTATAACCAGGCCCTGACCGAGGACGGTAGCGTAAAAAATCCAGCTGAAGGCAAAACCCATGGCAGCACCTATGGTTAGAATAAGGAGGAAAAAGGTGGTGATACCCACCCATGTCATAGCGGAAATTTTCATTTTTTATTTTAAAAGTAACCAATAGGCGGCGGACTGCCTGTTAAAAGAAGCCCAAAAATGGGGTGTACGGACTTTTTGCCGGTGCTGCAGGAAAGGCAGGACTGATGTTTCCGGTTATTGGAAGTCGGCATATACAGGCCTTTAATGTGGTGCCTGAGGTTGGAAAAGTCACGTTGAAAATTGCTCCCGCCTTGCGGGTGTTCTGAAAAGCTTTAGTATATTTACAGCGTTGTGTTGTATTTCCCGCAAGGGAAATCAGGTCTGCGACATTGCGTCGCGCCGATGAAAGGCTTTCCGTTTAGGGAGGCTTTTTTTTTGCTTTTTTGGGTTGTGTCTTTAGCGGTGGAAGTTGAGGGTTTCGTATTGGATATGGGCTCTATGGTCCGCTGCTTTTTTTGTGCAGCCTATTGACGTAGATTGGAATTGGGGGCGGGGGTAACCCCCAATTCTCTTTTGATATTCTTCAGCGTTTCAAATTTCCCATTCGTCTCAATTTATCGTAATTTTAAGCTATTGTAAAAATGACTACTCATTATGCCTTTATACCATAAACTCGGTAAAATACCCCATAAGCGCCATACCACCTTCCGAAAGAAAGATGATAGCCTCTATTACGAGCAACTCTTTGGAACGATCGGGTTTGACGGAATGTCCAGCCTGCTGTATCACATCCACAGGCCTACGCAGGTAAAGGAGATTGTTAAAACCCTGGATATAGCTCCCCGGGCGGCGGTGGAGCACAATATGCATTCCCGCCTGTTCAAGGGGTTGGAATTGCCACCCAAAGAAGACTATCTGGAGAGTCGCAGTGTCTTACTCTTCAATTCGGATGTAACGGTGGGGGTGGCGGCCCCTCAAAAATCACAAACGGAGTATTTTTATAAGAATGCGGACGCCGATGAATTGCTTTTTGTGCACGAGGGGAGCGGCGTGCTTAAAACCCTGCTCGGGGAGATTCCTTTTGAGTACGGGGATTATCTCCTGATTCCCCGGGGGATGATTTACCAGATTCATTTTGACGGGCCGGATAACCGCCTGCTCGTTGTGGAATCCTATCACCCGCTATACACACCCAAGCGGTATCGGAACTGGTTCGGTCAGCACCTCGAGCATTCCCCCTTCTGCGAGCGGGATTTTAAATTACCACAAAATTTGCAGGCGTACGATGAGACGGGAGACTTCCTGATCAAGGTAAAAAAGCAGGGACAGTTGCATCATATGGTTTACGCGACCCATCCTTTCGATGTGGTCGGCTGGGATGGTTACAATTATCCTTACGGCTTCTCCATCCACGATTTTGAACCCATTACCGGGCGGGTACACCAGCCGCCTCCGGTACACCAGACTTTTGAGACCAGCGCTTTTGTGGTCTGTTCGTTCGTCCCCCGCCTGTACGATTATCATCCCCAGGCCATTCCGGCCCCCTACAATCATTCCAATATCGATTCAGATGAGGTCCTGTATTACGTCGATGGGGATTTTATGAGTCGCAAGGGGATCGATAAAGGTTATATTTCCCTCCACCCGGCAGGGATTCCCCACGGTCCGCACCCGGGGACGTACGAAGCCAGTATTGGGAAAAAGGGAACGGAAGAACTCGCGGTTATGGTCGATACCTTTAAGCCATTGCAAGTGACGCAGGCGGCCCTGGGTCTGGATGACGGCAAGTATTATCGTTCCTGGTTAGAATAGTCTACGGTCACTGAATATCCTGTGAAATAACCCTGCCGCCAACACTGCGGTCTGGGAGTCCCGGTCGTATGCCGGGTTTAACTCGGCAATATCCACACTTCTCAGTTTTTTGCTTTCCACCAGTACGTCCAGAACCGGGAAGACGATTTCCGGGGTGAATCCCATAGGGGAGGGTGCGCTTACCCCCGGCGCATAGGAGGATGCAAAACCATCCAGGTCGATGGTCAGGTAGAGCGCATCCAATCCGTCCAGAAACCCTTGCAGGGTTCGGATCACTCCGGGCAGGGTAGTCGCGGTAAGCTCTGGTCGTTCGATCAGGGTAACCTTTAGGGTACTGGCCCGGTCCCAGAGTTCCTGGGGGTTGGCGTCCCGGCGTGCCCCGAGGCAACAGTATTTAAAATCCGTACCCATATCGGCACAGTGCTCCGCAATCTGCAGAAAAGGACTTCCCGAATGGGGGAGGGGTTCGGGTTTTCTCAGGTCCAGATGGGCATCTAAATTCAAAATACCCAACCGGGTGCCCTGTGCCAGGCCTGCAGCCAGTCCTTTGTAGTGGGCATAGGCGATATCGTGTCCCCCTCCAATCCCCAATGGGAAATATCCATTGCGGATCAGGCGCGTAATCCCCATGGAAAAGCCTTCCTGGGTGTTTTCCAGTTGTCCGTCGGGGCAAGTATAGTTTCCACCATCCCAAAGTGTTTGTGCCCCATCTTTCAGGACAGGCATACGCCCGAAGACCTTACGCAGCGCCTCTGGTCCTTCTGCGGCTCCGGCCCGGCCTGAATTACGCGTGACCCCTGCATCCGCAGCATATCCCAGGAGCACGGGCTCAAGGGAAGTCGCTGCTTTGATTTGTGCGGCACCGAGGTTCAGGGGCTGGATGTTCTCATGCAGGTAGGCCCTGTCGATAGAAGTACGACCCGTCCAGATCGCGAGCTCGGGGGGACTATAGGTTGGGTGCATAGGGGAGTAATTTAAAACAGGTTATTTATAAGGGCGTCATCCACAAGGTTCGGCAAGGTAACCGCGAGCTCGGGGGTACGGTCCATTTCCCTTTGGAGGGCCTCCATGGCATGGGGATTTCGCGCCCAGCTCCTGCGCGCAATTCCGTTGTTGACATCGTAGAAAAGCATGTTTTTAAGGCGCTGTCCGGCTTCCGGGCTGCCGTCAAGGACAAGGCCGAAACCCCCGTTGATCACTTCACCCCAGCCGACCCCTCCGCCATTGTGAATGGATACCCAGGTGGCTCCCCGGAAACTGTCCCCGATAACATTGTGTATGGCCATGTCGGCCGTAAACCGGCTGCCGTCGTTAATATTGCTGGTCTCCCGGAATGGACTGTCCGTCCCACTTACATCGTGGTGATCCCGGCCCAAAATAACCGGGCCGGAAAGTTTCCCTTCTTTAATGGCCTTGTTAAAGGCTGAGGCAATGGCAATGCGCCCTTCGCTGTCTGCGTACAGAATGCGCGCCTGGGAACCCACGACGAGCTTATTTTCTTCCGCCTCAGAAATCCAGAGGATATTGTCCTGCAACTGTTGATAGCTTGAACTTGATTGAAGATCGATCGATTCATCCCCTTACACATGATGTAGGAGAGGATGGCACCTGAGGATCCAACGAGCGCGCCGGTGATCACCAACGCCGCCCCCTCAAGCTGCTCGGCCAGCCCTACCACTTCAAGGACCAGCTCGATCCCCTTCTCCAGTCCTGCCCCGCAGAAGGCCCGCATCCCGGCAC
>CAZEQO010000105.1:8800-10096 GCA_964514365.1 uncultured Robiginitalea sp.
CTGTTGGCGGATGCCCTCGGGGGCTTTTTCCAACTGGGCTTTCATGACTTCAAGGGCAATGCGGTCGGTGGTCTGGAGATCTTCAGCCTTCCCTGACGCACAAACCCATCGGAAGGGGCCAAAGCCATAGTCAAAACACAGGGGTCCCAGAATATCCTGAACATAGGAGGGATACCGGAAATGTATGCCATCCCCGGCCATAATGTCTGCACCGGCTCGTGACGCTTCCAGCAGAAAGGCGTTCCCGTAATCAAAGAAGTAGGTGCCTTTAGCCGTATGCCGATTGATCGCATCAACGTGCCTGCGAAGGGATTCCTGCACCTTTTCCCGAAAGCCTTCGGGATTATCCGCCATCATCTCATTGGCCTGCTCAAAAGTGAGCCCGACCGGGTAGTAGCCCCCGGACCATGGGTTGTGCAGGGAGGTCTGGTCACTGCCCAGGTCCACGTGGATTTCTTCTTCCGCGAATCGTTCCCATACGTGAACCACGTTCCCGATATAGGCGAGGGAAATCGTTTCCTTTCCTTCCACGGCCACCCGGGTCCGTTCGACCAGAGCGTCCATATCGTCATAAAGCGCATCCACCCATCCCTGTTCATAGCGCTTGCGGGCGGCCATCGGGTTCACCTCGGCGCATATGGTAATACAACCGGCGATATTCCCCGCCTTGGGTTGCGCCCCGCTCATCCCGCCGAGTCCGGCGGTGAGGAAGATGCGCCCCGCAATGGGGGTATCTGTCGGAAGCACCTTCCGAAAAGCGTTAAGCACCGTGATCGCTGTACCGTGCACAATCCCCTGGGGTCCGATATACATGTAAGAACCGGCCGTCATCTGCCCGTACTGGGTGACCCCCAGCGCATTAAAGCGCTCCCAGTCATCGGGTTGGGAATAGTTCGGAATCATCATCCCGTTGGTTACCACTACCCGGGGGGCTTCTTTGGTGGAAGGGAACAAGCCCATCGGGTGGCCTGAATACATATGGAGGGTTTGGGTATCGGAGAGCTCAGAAAGGTATTTCATGGTGAGCAGGTACTGGGCCCAATTCTGAAAAACAGCCCCATTGCCCCCGTAGGTGATTAATTCGTCAGGATGCTGGGCTACCCTGGGATCCAGGTTGTTCTGGACCATCAGCATAATGGCGGCGCCTTCGCGGGTCCGGGCCGGGTAGGCCGAAATCGGTCGGGCGTACATCGGGTAGTCGGGCTTAAAGCGATACATATAGATCCGGCCATACAATTTCAGTTCCCGGGCAAATTCCGGGGCGAGGGCCTTGTGCCATTCCCGGGGAAAATACCG
>CAZEQO010000106.1:0-6877 GCA_964514365.1 uncultured Robiginitalea sp.
CGCAAATTGTCAATACCTATCACCCGAGAAATTCCTGAAACCCTTTTTCATATACTCCGAAAATCAAGGCTTATTTCAGGCTTATACGAGAACACTTGATTTAATCACAGGTTCTCGTATCTTTAAAATCGCTTAACCCTTAAAATCCGACCTGATGAAATCCTGTTTATCTATCCTTTCTTTCTTTATCGTATTAGGCCTGAGCGCTCAGGAAAAAGTTTTAAAAAATCTCGATTCCCAAAAGGAAAAATATGAGGCCATTGCCCTGAAGATTTGGGATTGGGCTGAAATGGGGTATCAGGAGGTTCAAAGCTCCGCCCTCCTTCAGGAAACCCTTTCTGAGGCCGGTTTCCGGATTGAAAAGGGAGTTGCCGGTATTCCAACAGCCTTTGTGGCCGAATACGGAAGCGGGACTCCGATTATTGGGATTTTAGGGGAGTATGATGCCCTGCCCGGGCTTTCACAGAAGGCCGTGCCCCAAAAAGAAAGTGCGGGAGGGATTGCGGGCCATGCCTGCGGCCACCACCTTTTCGGTACGGCTTCAGCTGCAGCTGCCATCGCTGTTAAAGACTGGCTGAAAGCCCGGGGAGGACAGGGAACCATACGCTTTTATGGATGCCCGGCCGAAGAAGGCGGATCGGGAAAAGTATATATGACACGGGCCGGACTTTTTGACGACCTGGATGTTGCCCTGCACTGGCATCCCGGGGACCGGAATGACGCCAGCGCCAGTGCGGCCCTGGCCAATAAGTCTGCAAAATTTCGCTTCCACGGGGTCTCTGCCCATGCCGCAGGAGCTCCCGAAAAAGGTCGATCCGCCCTGGACGGCGTAGAAGCCATGAACGCTATGGTAAATATGATGCGGGAGCACATTCCGGAACAGGCGCGCATACATTATGTAATCACCGATGGGGGAAAAGCCCCCAATGTGGTCCCGGATTTCGCTGAAGTCTACTACTACGCGCGTCATAATACCAGGGATGTGGTCATCGATATCTTTGACCGCATTGTAAAAGCAGCTGAAGGGGCAGCCCTGGGAACGGGAACACAGATGGAATACGAAATGATTGGCGGGGTTTACGAACTCCTGCCAAATGTCCGCCTGCAGCAAATCGTACATAAAAACCTGGAAGCCATCGGGGGTGTTACTTATTCTCCACAGGAATTGCAGTTTGCCACCACAATTTCAGAATCCCTGGGTCAGAAAAGCCTGCAACCGGAGGTGGCCAGCGGGGTTCAGCCCTTTAAAACCGAAGGAAAAGCCTATGGTTCCACAGATGTGGGGGATGTGAGCTTTACCGTTCCCACAGCGGGGATTCGTATCGCCACCTGGGTTCCCGGCACCCCGGCACACAGTTGGCAGGCCGTGGCTGCCGGAGGTACCGGTATCGGAACTAAGGGAATGATGGTCGCTGCCAAAACCCTCTCATCCACAGCTATCGACCTGTTCTCCAACCCCAAAGCCATCTCAGAGGCCAAAGCTGAATTCCTGGAGCGACGTGGTAAGGAATTTAAATACATTCCCCTACTGGGAGATCGCCCTCCAGCCCTCAATTATCGAAATTGAACCCAATCCCCCAGGAAAGTGGGTATGTAATTGTCCCCATCGGAATTTTTCTTTGGGTAGTAAAGATGTAACAAATCCCTTACCCCGGCTACTAATCTGTAAGAACTGCTAACCAACAGTGAATAAGGAGCTCGAGCACCAATTTGTAACGGAACTGGAGAACAATCAGAATATTGTTCATAAGGTATGTAGCCTGTATGCCAACAATCGGGACGCACACAATGATTTATTCCAGGAAATCACCATACAGCTCTGGAAGGCCTATCCGAAATTCAGGGGGGACTCCAAATTCAGCACCTGGATGTATCGGGTCGCTTTGAACACGGCGATTACCCTGTACCGCAAATCAAAAAGGAGGCCCGCTACCTACGACTATGACTCTGTGGTTTACAAGATAAGCGCTGAGGAGTACGATCCTACACAGGAGCAGCAACTAAGCCTTATGTACAGTGCCGTCAGGCAGCTCTCAGATATTGACAAGGCCCTGGTTTTCTTGTATTTAGAAGACAAGAACTATAGTGAAATCGCTGAGACCCTGGGTATTTCAGAAGTGAATGCCCGTGTAAAAATGAACCGAATTAAGACCAAACTAAGAACCATTCTGAATCCGTAGGCTATGCTAGATGAATTGGATTTATTAAAAAAAGACTGGCAAAAAAAGGAAACCAACCTGCCCCGTCTGACCTATGAGGAAATCTACAAGATGATTTGGAAGAAATCTTCCTCTGTGGTCCGGTGGATTTTTTATATCAGTATCATCGAGTTTCTCTTACCGCATCTGCTTTACCTGATTCCTTCCTTCCGGAATGAAATGGATTACAACTTCGCCAAAAGCCTCGGGATTAACAACTGGATCATCGCCCTGACGATCATACAGTACGCCGTGGCGATTTACTTTATTTTCCAATTCTACAGACGCTACAGGGAGATCTCTGTTCTGGATGACGCCAAAAAACTGATGAAAAAGATTTTCAGGACACGGCGGACCGTAAAACACTACGTCCTGTTTTGTCTCGTTATGGTTTTGCTGATTTTTGGTGTTTTTATTGTCGGTATGGCCCTGGATGACAATCTGGTCGAAACACTAAACATTAAGAATCAAAATGTGGATCCAGATCAGCTCAAGTGGCTGCTTATAGGGGTTATGACCGTAGCCGGCATTCTCTTTACCGGTGTCCTGGCGGGTATTTATTTTCTGCTTTATGGATTGTTGACCCGGAAATTGAGTCGGAATTACATCGAACTTAAACGCATGGAAGCCTAGTCTGGTTTGGGCTCCGCAGTGGGTTCCCGATCGGGTCTGAAACGGCGTTGGTTATTCGCTTCTTCATAGGCCATCAACTCAGATTCCGGAATCACCTTCAGGAAGGAGGGGTGCTGTTCTATAGCGTACTCCAGCTTTTCTATAATCTCTGCGATAGTGTCGTTTTCATAATCAAATTCCAGGGGTTCTTTTATTACAATATGCTGTAGAATTCCCTTTTTCTTGATAAAGAGGCCTTGTTTGTCGAAGGAACGCCGGAACCCATCGATAACCACGGGAACGACGACGGGCTTATAGGTCCTTATAATATGCGCAGTACCTTTCCTGAGGGGCTTCCATGGTGTAGTAGTTCCCTGGGGAAAGGTGATCACCCAGCCGTCATCAAGGGCCTTGCCAATATTGCTGATATCGCTGAACTTCACCCGTCGGTTGACGTTCTTCCCGTCGGCTCTCCAGGTCCTCTCAATACTGATAGAGCCGGCATAGGCCATTATTTTGGTTAACAAACTCTTGCTCATCGTCTCTTTGGCGGCCACATAGTAGGTGTTCAACTTGGGTTTCCAGAGATAGCCCACATTCTTTATAGAATTCTGGCGCCCCGAGAGACTGGCATTAAAGACATGGAGCATCGCCACGACATCGGCGAAATAGGTCTGGTGGTTACTCACAAAAAGCACGTTGGTATCCGGCAATTCGGGGATAATCTCAGAGCCCTCAATCTCGAGGGTGTTAAAACCCTTGTACCTCTGATGCGTGAGCAAGCCCATAATACGGGTAAGCCATAGTTTCAGGATCAGGTAATGCCCAAAAGGATTCTTTTTAAAAATGCCCATGAAAGCTAAAATACAAAATTCAGGTCAGAAGAATCTCCTTTAAAAGGCTTTTGACCTCATTGAGCATCATCGCTGTGGCCCCCCAGATAATATGACCTTCCAAATGGAATGCCGGTACAGTTATCTCACGGGCATAAGATGTGGTCAGTTGCCGCGTCACCAGGTTGGCATCACTCATAACATCCTGCAAGGGGACTTCTATCAGGGCAGCTACTTCGGAATCCTGCTTCCTGAAATCAGGGGTATAGGGCAGCAGCCCGATGAAAGGACTCACCTCAAATCTGCTCGGGGGAATGTATACCTGACTCATTGCGCGGATCAATTGGATCTCATGGGCCGGGACCCCGACTTCTTCTTCCGTTTCCCGAAGGGCGGTTTGTTGCAGGTCCCGATCGGCCTTTTCAAATTGCCCCCCTGGGAAGGCTATCTGGGAAGAATGTACTCCCGGATACGAATTGCGGAGAATAAAGAGCAGTCGTGACACCCCGTCAGTCCCGGGATAAAACAACGCCATGACCCCTGCCCTGCGGTAATCCGCGGGCCGTTGCGCCATCGCCTTCAATTCAGCAATCCGCATTTCGGGAGCCATTTCTAGATGTGCGGAGGCTCCCGGTAGTGGAAGATTTTTTATTTTTGAAATCCTTTCAGAAAAACTCTTGAAATCCATGTCTGCCTTTAAATCCCTTTGTACCCTTCTGCTCATTGCCCTGGCCTGCCTGGCTTGCCGGGAACAAAGTAATGAAAAACTACCCAAAGGCGAACAGCCCGAAAAAGCTCCGGATTCACTGGGAAACAGCTCAAATACCCCGGAGGCCTCCACCAGAAAAGACACTACTTCTTTTGTATTAACAGAAGAAAATGCCATTGACTTTTTCTTCAACTACCAGAAGGACCTTAAAGTCAATAAAGTCCGTCTGCAAACAAGCATGGGAAGTTTTACCGTCCAACTCTACGACAATGTCCCCTACCACAAGTCCAATTTTATCTACCTGACGCGAAAAGGGTATTTTGACAATACAATGTTCCACAGGGTCGTTCCCAATTTTATCATTCAGGGTGGGAATGCAGATAACAAGGAAACGGCGCGAAAACGTGCGAAAATCGGCAGATACCTCCTGCCCCCGGATACCCGTAAAGGGCATAAACACCACAGGGGTACCATTTCAATGCCTTCCAGTGAGATCGACAACCCGCATATGCTGGCGTCCCCTTTTGAATTCTTTATCGTAGTGACCGACCCCGGATCGTATCACCTGGACGGGAATTACACCGCCTTCGGAAGGGTAATTGAGGGAATGGATGTTGTGGATCGCATCAACCAGGTGCCTATTGACGATGGGGAATGGCCGATGAAAAACATCTATATCGAAAAAGCAGAAGTAATCGAATAGCCCATTCAGGGAGTTGCCTTTTTGTAGATGTTCGGCAAGGTGATATGATAGCGGACAGCGGCCAGGCGGATACCAATTACGATAACCACCCCTAAGATATAGGCATAGCCCTCCGGCAACGGGGTCTGCCGAAGCAAAAAGTAGCCCGTCCCCCCGAGAATACAGGCCGTAGCGTATATTTCCTTTCTGAATATTACCGGTATTTCATTACAGAGGATATCCCGGAGTACCCCCCCGAAACTCGCGGTAATCGTCCCGAGAGTAATACAAATAAGGGGCTCCAGACCTGCCTCCATCCCCTTGTTGATTCCAATCATGGTGTAAAATCCGATTCCGATGGTGTCAAAGAGGAATAAGGAAGTCCTCAGGTATTTCAAGCGGCTCTGGAAAAGGATGGTGACAATGACAGTCCCCAGGATAATATACATATACATAGGGGTCGTTGTCCAGGTTACCGGGGTATTCCCGATCAGCATGTCCCTCAGGGTACCCCCGCCAATAGCTGTGACAAGGGCGATAATCCCGACCCCAAATAAATCGAGGCGTTTCTCCATAGCGACCAGGACGCCCGAAATAGCAAAGGCCACAGTCCCGAGTATATCCACCGTCAGGTATATTTTTTCCATGTGTCAAAAGTAGGAGAACAAAAGTATATCCTCCGGATTTCTTTTAAATAACCCAGGTTTTGAGCAAAGACCAGTCCCGCCTTACATTCCCGCTTTTTCAATACGCCCAATACCTTCAGATTCATCGAAACTTCGTACCTTTTTGGCACCGTTACAACCCGCGGGCGCTTTCTGGTAATCTGACCCAAAAGCGGTCTTCCGCGACATAACC
This sequence comes from uncultured Robiginitalea sp., assembly GCA_964514365.1. Classification (GTDB taxonomy): domain Bacteria; phylum Bacteroidota; class Bacteroidia; order Flavobacteriales; family Flavobacteriaceae; genus Robiginitalea. The sequence continues at coordinate 5,893 of CAZEQO010000106.1, forward strand.
AACCCACCGACCTATGCGATATTGCTATTTTCTCTTATTGTTGGCGCTCCCTGCATTTTGTTACGCCCAACCCCCTGTTGAAGTCAACTCAACAAGGCTCAACAAGACCCTGGAGGAGTTGGCGGGTTTTGGACGGAATCCTGACGGGGCACCAAATCGGGTGGCCTTTAGCGATGGAGATTTAAAAGCCCGGGGGTACGTCCGGGAGCTTATGAATCAGGCGGGTCTGGAGACGAGTATCGATGCTGCCGGAAATATTATTGGCCGAAAGCCTGGAAAAAGCCCCGGTATGAAGCCCCTGGGATTGGGATCGCATATAGACATGGTCCCTTTGGGTGGAAATTACGACGGATGTGTGGGATCTATGGCGGCCATAGAGGTTGCCAGGACACTGGAAGAAAAGGGAATACAATTGCAGCACCCCCTTGAAATTATTATTTTTTCAAACGAGGAAGGCGGTGTTATGGGTAGCCGTGCACTGGCCGGAGCCTTGCAGAAAGAAGCGCTGGAGGTAGTTAATACCACCGGTTACAGTATGGGAGCCGGGATAGAGCGGCTCGGCGGAGACACCACCCGCCTCGGGGAGGTTATCCGTCCCAGGGGAAGCCTGGCCGCTTTTCTGGAGTTGCACATAGAACAGGGAGGTATTCTGGACAGGGAACAGCTCGATATAGGTGTGGTAGAGGGCATTGTGGGCCTGCGGTGGTGGGATGTTACCGTCAGTGGTATGGCGAACCACGCGGGGACTACCCCCATGGGCCTGCGGCAGGATGCACTGCTGGCTTCCGCCCGCCTCATTCAGGCGGTAAATGAAGAAGCCCTTAAAATGGAAGGCAAACAGGTAGCTACCGTGGGAAGGATCCAGGCGGCCCCGGGGGCCCCTAACGTGATTCCCGGGGAAGTAGTCCTGAGCCTTGAAATACGAGACCTTTCAGATGCAGTCATCGATACGCTCTTTGAAAACATAGGGAAGCGGGCGGCGGAA
>CAZEQO010000106.1:6887-9879 GCA_964514365.1 uncultured Robiginitalea sp.
CCGGGACCACTATTGAATTTAAAGCCCTGGATACTACAGGCAAACCGGCACTTACGGCACCCTTTATTCAAAAAGAAATTGGAATAGCAGCCGATGCCCTGAAACTCACGCGCAGACAAATGCAGAGCGGTGCGGGACACGATGCCCAGGATATGGCGCTGATCTGCCCGGTGGGCATGATTTTTATCCCGAGCAAAAATGGCATCAGCCATTCTCCTGATGAATACAGCAGCCCGGAGGATATCACCAACGGGGCCAACACCCTGCTCAATACGCTATTGCAACTCGACAGATCGCTCTCAGAATGATTTGCCCGTAAATATTTACCCATGACAAATTTTAATATTTCAGACTCAAATCCACCCCACCTTATGAAAAAGCTTATTCTTTCCCTGCTTATCGCATGTACTCTTTTTTACGCTAAGGCTCAGGAGATTACAGGTTTTAGCCAGGCTGCAGCCCAGGAACAACTCGCTCTGGAAAAAGAGTTCGATGCCCTCCTGGACCCGGAAAACCTCGATACCTGGATGAAAAAAATGACCGAAAAACCGCATTGGGTGGGCACTCCTTTTGGGGAAGAAAACGCCAAATGGATGAAGAAACAATTTGAATCCTGGGGATATGATGCCCGGATAGAAACTTACCAGGTACTTTTTCCTTATCCCAAAGTCCGCTTGCTGGAGCTTATCGAACCTGAGCCCTTTACAGCCTCACTGACGGCGGTGCCTGTGGAGGGGGATCCGTTCACCGCCCAGGGAGATGCGCTCTTACCTTCATACAATGCCTTTTCCAGGGATGGAGACGTGGAAGCTGAGTTGGTTTTTGTGAACTACGGCATTCCCAGTGATTACGAAGAACTTGAGAAACTCGGTATTGATGTCAAAGGCAAAATTGTTATCGCCAAATACTACGGCTCCTGGAGGGGGATCAAACCTAAACTGGCCGCCGAAAAAGGAGCTATCGGGTGTCTTATTTATTCAGACCCAAAAGACGATGGGTATTATCAGGGGGCCGTGTATCCGGAAGGCGCCTTTAAAAACGCCACGGGGGTGCAGCGCGGGTCTGTCATGGATATGCCCCTGTATCCTGGCGATGTCTTGACCCCCGGGTACGCGGCAACCAAAGATGCCAAACGACTGGAACGCGAAAACGCCCCGACCATCACAAAAATACCGGTATTGCCCATTTCCTATGCCGATGCGGAACCCCTGCTCAAAGCCTTGAAGGGGCCCGTGGCACCTGCGAATTGGAGGGGGGCCCTGCCCATAACCTATCGTATAGGGCCCGGGCCAGCCAAGGTTCGGCTTAAACTGGAGTTTGAATGGAAACAGCAGCCCGCACACAATGTTATAGCCACTCTGAAGGGTTCTGAGTACCCGGATCAGTGGATTCTGAGGGGCAACCACCACGATGCCTGGGTGCACGGAGCTGCAGACCCCGTGAGCGGGATGGTGGCCCTTATGGAAGAAGCGCGTGCTGCTGGTGCCCTGGCACGTAAGGGACAAAGGCCAAAACGCACCCTGGTGTACTGCGCCTGGGATGCGGAAGAACCCGGATTGATCGGCTCCACCGAATGGGTAGAGGATCATATGGGGGAACTGCAACAAAAAGCTGTGGCCTACATCAACACCGATGGCAATGGACGTGGGTTTCTAGGAGCCGGGGGATCCCATTCCCTTCAGACTATGGTCTCTGAAGTAGCCATGGCGGTCCCTGACCCCCAGACCGGAGTTTCGATTCAGCAAAGGCTTAAGGCCCGGAACCGTGCCTATGGCGGAGATGGCGAATTTCAGCTATATGCCCTGGGGTCAGGCTCGGACTACACCCCTTTTATTCAACACGCAGGTATCGCCTCCCTCAATCTTGGGTTTGGGGGTGAAAATGCCGGGGGCGAATACCACACCATCTACGATACATATACCCATTTTAAACGATTTAAAGACCCGGACATGAGTTATGGAATCGCACTGGCAAAGACGGCGGGAAGAATCACCTTACGCCTGGCCAATGCTGAATGGCTCCCCCTGGATTTTACCCCCTGGCAAAAAACGGTATCCAGCTACCTCGACGAGATTATGGAAGAGACTAACTCCATGCGAAAAACTACCGAAAAACACAACGAACTGGTGCGTTCCAATGCCTATGAACTCGCGGCAGATCCCAAGAAGGAATTAAACGCCCCCGGACTTAAATCCGCCGTTCCCTACCTGGATTTTAGCCCGCTGCAGAATGCCCTGGAGGCGCTCGAGGGGGAAGCGGAATCTTTTTCCAAAATAGATTTCACGAACCTTTCAAAATCCAAAAGAGAAGCCCTGAATAAACTGCTGATGAAATCTGAACAACAACTGACCAGTGTGGAAGGGCTCCCAAGGCGATCCTGGTATAAGCACCAGATCTACGCTCCTGGTTTCTATACAGGATACGGGGTAAAAACCCTTCCAGGGGTCCGGGAAGCCATCGAACAACGGGATTGGAAAGAGGCCCAATCGGAGATCGAAAAACTCGCAGGCACCCTGGATTCAATGGCTAAGCACCTCAAGGCGATAAATGCATTAAAGTAAACGTGTGAGGAGCAAAACGAACCGGGCCCGAGCAGGACATTGATGAAAAAGAAGCCCTAATCTATACCAAACTTTAAGCCGGATAGATCCCGGTAAGGCATTCCCCTGGCTACATCCGAATGAAAATGCGCCAGTATCCGGATATCACCTTTGTCCGATCCATAAGCTGATAGGAGAAAATTAAAGGGAGAAACCCGAAGCCCGCTCCTGGGCGGCCCTGAATTCTGCGACCATGTTTCTGACGATCTGGGCTGCAGGCAAAATATCATGGATCAGGGCCGAAACCTGGCCAATTTCCAATTCCCCTTCCTCCAAATCGCCTTCAAACATGCCTCTCTTAGCCCGTGCCCGTCCCAGCAATTCTTTGAGCTGCTCAGGAGTTGCACACCGCGCATAGGCATCTTCCACATCCTCATAGAACTTATTTTTGA
>CAZEQO010000107.1:0-3823 GCA_964514365.1 uncultured Robiginitalea sp.
TGGGTAAAGGACTCCCCCTGATCTATGGATTTATAAAGGCCTCCTTCTTCTCCGGGGGCTTCCACAAGGGCATAGACAATGCGGGAATCCGAGGCGGAAACTTCGATGTCAATTTTACCTATAAGATCCTTTGGGAGTCCGTTCTCTACACGATACCAGGTCTTTCCGGCATCGAGGCTTTTATAGAGTCCACCCTCCTTGGCCGTCCCCCCGCTGATGATGGTCCAGGGTGTACGAATTGCTTTCCAGGCTGCCGCAAAAAGGACATTGGGGTTTGTGGGAAGCATTTCTACATCGGAAATTCCCGTTTCCTCTGAAACAAACAATACCCGCGACCAGGTCTTCCCACCATCTGAGGTTTTAAAAAGTCCGCGCTCCGGATTGGACCGGAAAGCCTTTCCGATGGCCGCGACATAGACGGTATTAAAATCCTCAGGGTGTAGGCGCACTGCACCAATTTGCCCAACATCCTTCAATCCGATTTCCAACCAGGAATTCCCGGCATCCACGGATTTGTACATCCCCCGTCCTTCTATTACGTTGCTCCGCAGCCCATCGGAACCTGTCCCCACGTAAAGGACATTCGGATCGTTCTGGGCTACCGCAATCGCACCTATACTGGGAGTTTTAAAATATCCATCCGAAATATTAAACCACCGGGCCCCGTAGTCTTCTGATTTCCATACGCCCCCTCCGGTGGCTCCAAAATAAAATGTCCCAGGGGCCGCAGTCACACCGGCAACTGTGGTTACCCGGCCGCCCCTGTAAGGACCTGCTTCACGATATTTCAGGGCGGAATAGTCCTGACCCGAAAGTAAACCGGTACAAAGGATAGAAAAGACAAAAGTGACGACAGGTCTGAGTCTCATAATGGGTGTTTTATCAGATTAATAATTCACTATGGAAAGATACATATTGTTCTTAGAATTCATTTGTTCAAGGTTCAAAGTTCAAGGTTCAGGTTGGCAGTGGCCAGTGGCAGTTGGCAGTAAGGACTTTGATTTCCTTAAGATGCCAACGAAATTTCTGCGCACTGCGACTGCGTACTGAAGACTTTATAGACGATTCAAGGTTCATTTATAAAGCTGAAATAAATTTGTGTTTTTTTTTATACCTTGGCTCTTTAAGTCTAACGAACACTTCAAACCTAGATTCAAATGAAAAACATTTTTACACTTTTGCTTGCTGCAGGACTGTTTTTTGCCCTGGCTGGTAACGCGTATGCACAGGAAAACCACGGAGGAGCCCTGAATACCTTTTTTAAATTCGGGTCTAATGCGAGTATCGCAGCAAACTACGAATTCCAGGTTGCCAACAACATTACAGTTTCACCGGAAGCCCGCTTTTGGTTTAGCGGCGACAACGACATGGCCCTGGGAGGACGTGCAGATTACTACTTTGACAGCATTTTTGGCCTTCCTGAGAGATGGGACATCTGGGCAGGTGTAGATGCCGGATTCTTAATCGGAGATGGTGACAGTTTCTCTGTCAATGCCCATGCAGGTGTTGAGTATCGATTTACCAATGCCATCGGGATCATTTTAGAATTTGCAGGAGGGGTAACCTCTTCAGGAGGTATTGGTGTGGCTTTCCATTTATAGCAACAACCCCTTGACTCAAAGCATAAAAAAGCCCCGTCTGCAGACGGGGCTTTTTTTATATACCAGGAGGAACAAGGCGTAAACCGAACTGATCATTTTGGTCCGAACACCTTCCCATTTGTAATTTCATTAATTGGGTGCTGTTTCAGCAATAAAGGCATCCACATCGGCTTTAAACTTTGCCATGGACGGTTCGTGGGTGTACATCATATGCCCTGCCTCGTAGTACTTCATGATGATATTCTTCTTGAGTTCCGGGGTTAAACCCATATGGTTGATAGAGTGTTCCACCCCATAAAAAACCGTAGCCAGGTCAAAATACCCATTCAGGATCAATATTTTCAGGTTTGGATTTCTTTTCATAGCGGTTGCCATATCCGGCAAAGTACTCACAGCCACCTGGGCATTCCATTGGATATTTCCCTGGTGCTTCCAATCCCACTTAAACCCTTCTCGGGACCCGGCCGTAGTGGTATAGGTCCAGTCCTTTCGAACACCCAAATCTCCATAGAGATACTCTTTGTACGCCGCGATATACGGAGGGGAAATGGCGTCACTCTGGGGATCTGTCTGTGCAGTCTGCCCCAAAAGGTCCTCATTGATTCCCGTAAAACGAGAATCGAGCCGACCAATGGTCTCCCCTTGTTCGCGAAGCAATTCCTGGAAGTACTCCTGGTTCGTCACCCGCAGATCTGCCTTTAACCAATACTCAGTAGTCAGACCTGAATATGCTGCCAGTTTAGCGGCGATGGCTTGTTTTTCAGAGGTCGTCAACTGATCTCCCTTAAGCAGGGCCGGGGCATATTGCTCCCCTGTAAATGCCCGGACTTCAGCGATAAACGCTTCCAGATCTGGGTTTTTGTCAGGAATGCGGTTGTGATACCAGGCGGTAGCCGCGTAGGTCGGGAAATGAATGAGATAGGCCGTATCATCTCCGGGGCCGAAGAGCAGGTGCTGCAGTTCAAATACAGCAGAAACCATAATCACTCCATTCATGGCAATACCTTTGTCCTGAAGGTATTTCACCAGGCCTGCATTGCGAAAAGTACCGTAGCTCTCCCCGAGCAAATATTTGGGGGCGTTCATCTTCTCGGCCTGGATGAGGTATTGTTCAATAAACAACCCGATACTTCGGATGTCCTGATCTACCCCCCAGAAATCTGCCCATTTTGCCTCGCCCACCGGCCGGCTAAATCCTACCCCCACAGGGTCAATCATAACCAGGTCCGCCTTATCGAGTACCGAGTACTCATTTTTAACAACCTTATAAGGCGCCGGTGCGGTATATCCCGGATCGTTAATGACAATTCGTTTTGGACCCAGAATCCCGAAGTGCAACCAAAAGGAAGCCGATAGCGGCCCCCCGTTAAAGGCAAAAATAATTGGGCGGTTCTTACCCCCGGGCAAGGCGTAATGCGTGAATCCGAAATGGGCGATCGGCTCGTCGTTTTCATCCCTTAAGAGGTGCGTCCCAGTAACAGTTCTAAGAGTGTAGGTCTTTCCTTTTATGTTTACTGTTTGAGTCGACTCAAAGGTTTCGGGTTCGGGTATCTCATTTTTCCCGGCCGGTTCTTGTTCCTGGCCAATAAGTGAAATATTCACAAAAGCAATAAGGAGTAAAATGGATAGTTTCTTCATAAGGTTGGTTTTATTTTCGATTTCTGAAAGATACGTAATTCAGAGCTTGGGAAGGAGGTCCCATGTACGTACTGCAAAGTCAAACCCGGGAAAAAGGCACTTAAAAAGAGAGGACTATTTCAGGTATAGCTCCGTAAAGTGCTTCATATGCATTCCGGGGAGCATCATTCGCCAGCGATCCCGTTTTGAGATAATACCCTTTGCAGCGAGTCGGGAGCCGTCAACCCACGTGCGATAGATAAGGAGATAGGCTATAATGAGGATAAGGAAAACTGTAAAACCGATGTACGCCCTTGAGTAGAGAAACAGGACAATTCCAAGTGGTAAAAGAATGGCAATATAGTAAACCAGAAGATTGCGCATCGGTGGTCGCTTACATCCTGAAAGATACGAAATTCAACTCTCTTAAGTTCAGTAAAAGTCTCCTTTTTTACCCTGGAAGTATGGCGCGCTCCAGGGGTGAATTCTTCCACTTAAATCTCCGGGGTACATTCGGGGGCAAGCTCACAATCCGGGTCCTCACAATCGGTAAGTCCGTCCCCGTCATTATCTATGCAATTTAGAGAGCAACCAAAATTTGGAAT
>CAZEQO010000107.1:3833-9812 GCA_964514365.1 uncultured Robiginitalea sp.
ACCCCTTTTTTCATTTAACGGTTATTCCTTTGATTTATAGCTATCTGAAGAACGAAAAATTCGGACTTTTTCGTATACCCGCCGTACGTTTTCTTTCTATTTGTTTGCCGTGGTCCAAGCAACTGCCGTAGTCCAAGCTTACCTGCCAGGTGGTTGCAGGGTAGGCATATATCTTAGCATAGAGGGAGGGGGCGGAAGCTCCCATTGAAAATTCATTCAACGCATTGTGGCCACCTCCTTACCAACGCATGCGTTGGCTTTAGGACGATTTCTTTGCTTGTGACTGTGCTCCCAGCCGTGGAAATAGAAAGCGGACCCCTTTAAAGATGAGGAATCCGACCAACAGCAATACAGGTCCTATGAGAAATGGCAGCACCCCTCCGAAAGTATAGGTCATTCCCACTACAAATCCGAGTAAACACTCGGCCCGGTATACGGGGAAAACCAGGGCTAGCCCCAGAGGCAACAGGAGGGCATAAGGCATATAGGCTTCCATTCCGAATTCCCAGAGCATTGCCAGGAATAATCCATAAATCAGCCCACCCAAAAAGCCCGGGATTACCTGTCCGGAAAAATCCGGGGAGTTCAGTGAGCTTTTTTTACGCCTCTCCTGAATCCGGGTGAGGGTTATCCATGCAAGTATAGGTATAGTTAGCAGTCCCCACCAGTTCGAAATACCAGGGAGGTCCGCCCGGGCCAGCAGGTGATGTGTGGCTACTCCTCCATTAAAATATTCCCACAGGAGGTGTATAAGGACAAAAGACCCGAAAGCGAGGGATGCAAAGAATTTATGCTTTAACAGGGTCTTGAGCATGGTGGCCGGCGTATTTACATATCAGACGGGTATTCCCATACATTGTTACAAAACCTTTATAAATTCATAAGAGCTACTCTGAGCGACAAAAGGAGATGGGTTGCGAACGAGGATCTGATTTATCCGGAGAAGTAAGACTTAGAAAATCAATTCTATCGAGGTATTATTCATAGAGGTCTTTTGTATCTGCTAGGGCAATTTCCGTCATCAGGTCCCCGATTTTTTTACATATTGCCGTAAAAAAGGCCTCCCCTTTCTCACGACTGGCTAATCCCGGGTTACCCACCCCCGTATCCTCACTGATCTGGGACCAGGGTCTTTCAGTCCATACCCATCCTTCCCTGAAGGCTTTTATTCGGTTCTTTTTTTCCCGGCCTGCCCCCCAATCCTCTTTGGGCAGGACCAAATCGGGAGCCAGGTGCAGGATGAGGCTGGTTTCCATTTCGTCCGCGTGGTCACCCGGGTCATCAAAAAAATCGCTTCGATCCTCAGCATGAACCCACTCGCAAACGCACAAAAACATATTTGGAAACAAAAGTCCCAGTTCCCGGACCATAGACTTCCAATTATTTCCGCCATGGCTGTTGAGGATCATAAATTTATGAATGCCCTGCCGGTCCAGAACCGTTAAAAGATCCTTCAATATGGCAAATTGCGTACTCGGATTCAGATTCATATCCAGATAGATATCGGACTGTCCGGTATTCACCCCGTAGGGAATGGTTGGCAACACGACTACCTGTGCCCCCCGTTCCCATGCGATGCGGCCTGCTTCCTCCCCAATGGCGGTTCCTTCGATGACATCTGTAGCATAAGGCAAGTGGTAATTGTGCGCTTCAGTCGCTCCCCATGGCAATACGGCGAGGTCTATATCAGCTTCACTGAGGTGTTTCCAGTTTGTATCGGCTAATACGTAGGGTCTCATATTCTCAATGCATTGATTACCTTCAAAGATAAGATTTCACAGAAGTTCGGATCTGATTAACATCAGGCTGTCTAAGGATAAACCGAGGGATGCCTTTCTATTTACTTCAGGGACCACTGGTTTTATATCGATGATCGGGACGTTCCATCAAAAAACACCTTTGCCGTAATACAATGGCTTTTCAGCGTGTCGAATAGTGGGGGCAGTTCGGTAGGCCCACTTATTTCGATTGGAAACTAAGAAGAATGCCCGGCTCAGGAGCGACCAGGTCTTTCCCAATTCCCTTTAGAATCCTGAGAATACCCTGAAACTAATGGGAAGCAAATTGTATCCCGGTATACTTATCGCTTGTTGCGCTTATACCCCCTGCCGCTGTCCCGGTTTCCCTTATTTTTCCGTCGGGAGTCAAAGTACTCCTGCCTCTTGCGCGCTTTCTCTTTTTCGAAGGTTCGCTTTTCTTCTGCGGTCATGGGGTGGTCTGTCTGCGGGTACGGATGGTCCTCGACGCGTTCAATCCTCTGGTCGATCAGTTTTTCTATAGACTGGATGTACTCATTTTCTTCAGGCTCACACAGGGAAATGGAAATGCCCTCCTCCCCTGCTCTCCCGGAACGCCCAATACGGTGGACATAGGTTTCCGGTTCATTGGGAATGTCGTAATTTACAACATAGCGGAGCTGGTCGATATCGATACCCCGCGAGGCGATATCGGTTGCCACCAACACCCGTATCTTGCCTTCTTTAAAGTCCTTTAGTGCCTTTTGCCTTTGGTTCTGGGACTTGTTTCCGTGGATCGCCGCGGCCCCGATATGCTTTTTGTGCAGATTTTTACAAATCCGGTCTGCCCCGTGTTTCGTTCTCGAAAAGAGCAGTACCTGATCCATTTCCGGATCCTTCAGTATATGGAGCAGCAGTTCCGGTTTACTGGATTTATTGGTCAGGTACAGGTACTGTTGAATAGTTTCAGCGGTAGAGGAGACAGGACTTACCGCAACCTTTACCGGATCGGTAAGGATCTTGCGGGAAAGGGACACAATAGTATCCGGCATGGTTGCGGAAAAGAAAAGGGATTGCCGCTGCTGGGGCAGTTCGGCCAGCACTTTGCGAATATCGTGGATAAAACCCATATCCAGCATCCGGTCGGCTTCGTCAAGTACAAAATACTCGATAGTGTCCAGGTGGATGAAGCCCTGATTCATAAGATCGAGAAGACGACCTGGTGTAGCTACCAAAATATCTACCCCCCTGCGCAGCGCCTGGGTTTGCTTGTTCTGGTTGACCCCCCCAAAAATGACGGTGTTTCTGATTTTTGTATGACGCCCATATGCATTGAGGCTCTCTCCGATCTGGATCGCGAGTTCTCGTGTGGGTGTCAGGATGAGCGCGCGAATCGGGCGCAGCCCGCGTGGAGGAGGAGGCCCGGAGACCAAATGCTGCAGGATCGGGATCGCAAATGCGGCCGTCTTTCCTGTACCGGTTTGTGCGCTGGCCAGAATATCCCTTCCTTTCAGCAGATATGGAATCGCCTGAACCTGAATAGGTGTCGGCGCTACATAGTTTTCATCCTTTAACGCCTGTTGTATCGGCGCTATCAATTCCAGTTCTTCAAATGTCATCAAATTATCGTTGTGATTCCATCTGAGCTAATGTCCGGAACCTGGTTGTATAAAATTTCAAGGGGCAAAAGTAGGTGATTCGCAAGGAGGAAGCCTTACAAAGGTCATTTATATTCACATAAAGCCTGGATCCGTCATTACCGGCAATGGGTGTAACTAATGTCTTTCCCTCATAGGGCCGCCTGTTTTGCCTAAGGCGTTCGGTCCCCCTCAACAGGATTCCGAATCTGACCCGCTTCATCCAGCAAGTCGAGTCGTACCTCGGCGAGTCCATCGTCCACAAAGTCGAGTTGGGCCGCCGCAGCCAAGGATACATCAAGGATTCGACCTTCCACAAAAGGCCCCCGGTCTGTAATACGTACGACAGTTGCCCTGCCATTTTTCAGGTTTGTCACCCGGACCCGGGTACCAAAAGACAGGGTGCGATGTGCTGCTGTCATCTTGGAATTCGAGAATATTTCTCCGTTTGCGGTAAGCTTGCCTTCAAAGGAATCATTGTAAAAAGACGCCATCCCTGTCTGGAAGGGTGGCGGTGATATCTTGCAACCATAAATGACCACAAACAAGAGAATCAGGCTCAACATGCGGACGTGGACTGGCCTCTTAAAGTCTTTTGGTTCTATGTGATATTTATTCCTGAACATACCCTCCCCCTAAATATACCTCAAATTAAGGATACCTCAGCGACTCCCCGACTTTCCCTTGATATAGATTGTGAATTCCCGCGGGTTCCTTAATTTTTGCAACTGTGGGTTAGGCATACAAACAGGTTGTGTTTCGACGGGTCCGGCTCCCGGTTTTAATAACCGTCTTAACATCCCTTTAAGAAACCAAAAAACCGATTTTGCTACCTTTAGCCGCAAACTAACTAAAACGTTTTATGAAGCGATTTCTTCCCCTGCTGATGCTCCTTGTATCAGCTTCTCTGTTTCCCCAAAATTTTAATATGAATCTCGCCGGCGACCTCATGCCCCGGAATATTGGGCCCGGGGGGATGAGTGGGCGTGTGACGGCTATTGACGTGGTCACCAGTGAGCCGGATATCATGTACGTAGGCACGGCCTCGGGAGGTTTATGGAAGTCTACCTCCGGCGGCATAAAATGGGTGCCTATTTTCGATAATGAATCAACCTCTTCCATAGGGGCTGTGGCGGTTCACCAGGCCAACCCTTCTGTTGTTTGGGTCGGGACGGGTGAGGGCAATCCAAGGAATTCCCTCAACGGAGGTTCCGGGGTATACCGCTCCCTGGATGCAGGGCGAAGCTGGGAGCTCATGGGGCTTGAAGAAACCCGTCATATCCATCGAATTATCATAGACCCGAATGATCCCAATACAGTGTACGTCGGGGCCATAGGCTCTCCCTGGGGGGAGCATCCCGAGCGCGGACTTTATAAAACGACCGATGCCGGGCAGACCTGGGAAAAAATCCTGTTTGCGAATAATAAAACCGGGGTGGCCGATATGGTCATAGATCCGACGAACCCCAACAAATTGCTGGTGGCCCTTTGGGAACACAAGCGCGACCCCTGGTTCTTTAAATCCGGTGGGGCAGGCAGCGGACTCCACATGACCCATGACGGAGGTAAAACCTGGAAAGCCCTGGGTGAAAAAGAGGGCCTTCCCAAAGGAGACCTTGGAAGGATCGGACTCGCGATCGCTCCAGGCAACCCGGAAATTATCTATGCACTTATAGAGTCTAAAAAAAATGCCCTGTACAAGTCCGTGGACGGGGGCTTCAGCTGGAAGAAGATCAACGACAAGAGCGATATCGGGGACCGCCCTTTTTACTACTCAGATATTTTTGTCGATCCGCAGAATGAAAATCGGGTCTATTCCGTATTTACCTATGTGAACGTTTCTGAGGATGGGGGTAAGAATTTCGAACAACTTATGCCGGCGTACGGTGTGGATAATGGCGTCCACCCGGATCACCATGCCTGGTGGATACATCCCGATGACGGAAAGTTTATGATCGATGGAAATGATGGAGGACTCAATATTACCCGTGATGGAGGACGCACCTGGCGTTTTATAGGAAACCTGCCTGTAGGGCAGTTCTACCACATCAGTGTTGATAACGAATTTCCTTACAATGTCTATGGGGGCATGCAGGATAATGGATCCTGGAGGGGGCCGGCATACGTGTGGCGCGCCCAGGGAATTCGCAATTCCTACTGGCAGGAAATCGCTTTTGGAGATGGGTTTGACGTCGTGCCCGACTTAGAGGATTCCCGTTACGGATACGCCATGAGCCAGCAGGGCTTTGTACGCCGATACGACTGGATGACCGGGAACGATTACAGTGTACGGCCAACACCTCCGGATGCCGACACCAAATTGAGGTTTAATTGGAATGCCGGAATCGGACAGGACCCCTTTGATTCTAATACCGTGTATTTCGGAAGTCAGTTTGTTCATAAGAGCACGGATAAGGGCCTGACCTGGGAGGTCATCTCCCCGGACCTCACGACGAACGACCCGGAAAAACAAAAACAAAGCGACAGCGGCGGCCTCACTATGGATGCCACGGGAGCCGAGAACCACTGCACGATACTGGTCATCGAGCCTTCTCCTGTTGAAAAGGATATGCTCTGGGTGGGCTCCGACGACGGAAGGGTGCATT
>CAZEQO010000108.1:0-7489 GCA_964514365.1 uncultured Robiginitalea sp.
TCCCAATCCCCTTCTGTAAGCCTTCGAAAGGGGGTTGTAGAGTACGCGATTTAAAGACTGTTCACTTTTCCATGCCTTCCCTTTGAGAATACCCAGGCTTGAATCTTCCGGGTTATCGTTAAAATCGCCCATGGAAATGATTTTGATTTCCGGGTGGCGGTACATCAGGGAATCGACCAGGTGGCGCTGAAGCAGTGCGGCGGCCTTTCGGTGCCCCCGACTCCGGATGGCGCCACCGCCCCGGGAGGGCCAGTGATTGACCAAAATCCCAATGTAATCTGTATCGAGGTACCCCGTGACGATTAACTGATCCCGGGTGTATTTGCGAACGCCTCCTTCATCGTACAGCAGCAGCCTGATGCTCTTGCTTTCTTCCGGGAAAAAGCGGTCTTTGCGATAGAGCAACCCTACATCGATACCCCTGGGGTCCGGGGAATCAAAATGGACAACCCCGTAGGGAAAGGATCGCAGGGCGGGTTGTTGGATCAGGGATTGCAGCAAGTCTTCGTTTTCCACTTCGCAGACCCCGATGATATCCGGGGGACTCGCACCTGTTTCAGTCCCGATTTCGGCAAGGGTTTGGGAGAGGTGCAGCAGCTTTTTAGTCAGTCGCGCGTCTGTCCAGTGGTCCGCCCCATCCGGCGTTCGGTCATCGTCTGAAGCCAGGGGATCATTTCGTGTATCAAAGAGGTTCTCCAGGTTGTAAAAGGCAATGGTGCGAATCAGGTATTGACTTTTCCCGGGTTCACGGGCAATGGGCACCTGTTCGGCGAGTTGACTAAAGAGTTGGTGATGCCCGGTCAATACAAGCAGGGCAAGCGCGATTCGATTTTTCATTTCAGTTTCTGCCAAATCTAAAGGGAACATCTGCAAGGCCAATGCACGGTGGCGATCGACTTTCGCCTCGTTTCAACCCGTCAGTCCCTATGGTCTTCTCGCACAGTTTTTTTCGTAACCTCCTCTGTGGTGGGTTGTTTTTTGGGTTGAGTTTTACGTTGGCTGCCCAGCAAGCGGGTCTTAGCGGCAAGGTTGTGGAGCTGCATACCGGGAAGGCACTCCCGGGGGTTTTAGTGAAGTTGGAGGATGAGGGTGGCGAAGTGCTCATGGATTCTGCCGGGATTTTCTTTCTGAGACCTAAGAGGCCAAGGACTCATATAAATTGTGAATTCTCTCTGCCGGGGTATACCACCAGGACTTTTACCAATCTCGATGTATCCCGGGGTTTGGATTTGGGAAAAGTGACTATGGAACCCGAGGGGGAACCCGCTTTTGAAGAAAACCTTATCCCATTGAGTGAGACCGATGTTTTTGAAGAAGATGTAATCGAGGGCAGTTCGGGATTTCTCCATGCTAGCAGGGATATATTTTTAAACAGGGCGGCGTTTGATTTCAGTGCTACATTTTTCAGGATTCGCGGTTATGACAATAGAAATGCGGCCGTGTTCCTCAATGGGATTCCCATGAATCGCTTTTCCAATGGACGTCCCCAAGGGAATACCTGGGGTGGCCTCAATGATGTGACCCGAAACCAGCAGTATTCTATAGGGTTGCAACCTTCAGAAGTGGGATTCGGAGGGATTATGGGGACTACGGCCATACAGATCAGTCCGGCGACAGTCAGGGAAGGCTTCCGCCTGACCTTAAGCGCTTCTAACCGTAATTATGCCGGTCGCCTTATGGCTACCTATAATTCGGGTCTGGGAAGTGGCAAATGGGGTTTTTTGACTTCGGTTTCCAAACGGGCGGCCGGACAGGGGTATATGCAAGGCACCCCCTATGACGCCTATTCTGTTTTAGGCGGAATCGCCTACAGACCATCTCCCCGGCACGAAGTGACCCTTGTGGGTATTTATGCTTCGAATCTCAGGGGCAGGTCTTCGGCCCTGTCTGCCGAAACTTTGGCCCTGGGAGGCAGGTTGTACAACCCTTATTGGGGATGGCAGGAAGGCAAGGTCCGGAATTCCCGAATGCGCTATATCGCTGAACCTTTTATCGGTCTTCGATATCATTACTCCGGCTCCGCTTTGCGATATACGATTGCTGGGGCTTACCGGGAAGGTATTCAGTTCCGGACGCGCCTCTCGTATTTCAATGCCCCGAATCCGGACCCGGTGTATTACAGGAATTTGCCGAGCTTTTACTGGAACAGCCCGGTCGGACCAAACCTTCAGAGCGCGGAGGCTGCCAGGAAGGGGTTCGGAAACTCCAGCCAAATCGATTGGGACGCACTCTACAGTATTAATGCCCGGGCAAACCCGGGTCAGGAAGCATCCTATATACTGCAGGCGGATAGTGCTGATGAGAAACAGTTTTCAGTGAACACTTTTGGGGCCTGGGATTTTGCAAGGGGCTGGCGAATTCGGGCCGGATCCCTTTTTCAGCAATCCACCATACAGAATTACGGACGCCTGGACGACCTCCTTGGGGCTGCTTATCACCAGGATGCGGATCCTTTTAGTGGAACGAGCAATGATTTGGAGGGCAGATTGGAAAAGAAGGAGGGAGACCGAATCGGGTATGACTACAATATTGGGATAAGTCAGTGGCAGAGCTTCTTATCTCTTGAAGCTTCAGGAGCGAAGTGGACCGCCTTTCTAGGCGGGCAGGCGGGAAACATACAGTACCAACGGACGGGTAAATTTCGGAATGAAAAATACCCCGAAGCCTCTTTGGGTCCTGGCAAACGCAGGGGTTTTGCAGACTATGGAGTCAAAGGCGGACTGACCTACCAGATTACTGGAAGGCATTGGCTCGCAGTGAACGGGGTTCTAATGAAGCGTCCACCGGTGTTGAGAAATACCTTTATTAACCCCAGGGAGCGCCACGGATTTGTCGAGAACCTGCAGAGTGAGCGCCTTGCATCTGCGGAGGTGTCCTATTTTCTAAGGGGAACTGTGATTACCTCACGCCTGAGCGGATACTATACACGGGTAATGGATCAGAGCAAAGTGAATTTCTTTTTTTCTGATACGGGTTATGGCTCGGGGTTTATCCAGGAGGTCGCAACCGGTATAGATGTGCTTCACAAAGGGGTAGAGCTGGGACTGGAACTGGACCTCAGTCCTGCGGTGCAGCTCAGTACTGTGGTGGCTTTGGGGGAATTCACCTACGCCAGCGACCCGGATCTCAGGATATACTTTCTACCTGGTGATCAGCCTGGGGACCTTCAGCAGGCAGAGGGTACACTTGCCCTCGGGCCCGCTGCTCTAAAAGGCCACCCTTTTTCTGCCGGGCCGTCCAGGGCATTGAGTATAGGCCTGCATTACCGGGGGCCTGCGTATTGGTGGATAGGGACTACGTTGAATTACCTATCCGGGCAATATCCGTCCCCTTCTTTTTTACGTCATACCCCAAGTTTTCTCCTCGATCCGGAAACCGGTGTGGAGTCGGAAGGAATTTTCAGGGAATCCTATCCGAAGTCAGTGCAACCGGTAATACTTCCACCAGTCTATCTCGTAAATCTTGTCGGGGGCAAGTCCTGGAAAAAAGGACCCCACTATGTAAGCCTCTTTCTCAGTGTGGCCAACCTCCTGGATGCTTTTTATCTTTCAGGCGGCTATCAATCGGGAAGAAATGGCAATCTAAAACAATGGTATGACGATCAGTTGAGCGGAAACCCATCTTTTGGTACGCGTTACTGGCCCGGATTCGGACGAACCTTTTTTCTCAATGTAAGCTGGAGTTTTTTATGAAATCAGGATTCCAATACCTGACTGTTTTGTGGTGCTTCACCGGCCTGTTTTTCGGACTTTTCTCTGGGTGCCAACCCGACCTGGGTGCAGATCCACCCCGGAGGGACTGCTCCGGGTTTGGGGCTCAGTCGATAACCCTGACCGAACTCAAGGGGCTTTACTTGGGGGAGACGATACAAATATCAGATTCACTGCAGTGGGAGGCCGTTGTAGTCTCGTCGGATGCTGCTTCCAATGTTTTCGGTGAAATTTACGTGCAGGACGCCGTGTATCTGGGTGTGTCCTCGGGAGCTTTTGAACTGGGAGGCTCCTTTTCGTCCTTTGGAAACCTCAGTGTGGGCCGTCTCCCTGCCCGTCTCTTTCAAAGTCATGTTCGGGTGCATTGCGGATCGGAGGGCTTTCCCCTGCCTTTGGTTACTGAAATTACCGAACTTTCAGACAGCCTTCTCAATACTTTTGTAGAGGTTGAAAATGTCGAATTTATAACAGCGGAAGCCGGACTTCCGTTTGCCGAAGCGGGGATGGAGGTGCGAAGGACCCTCTCGGACTGTTATGGAAATACCCTGAACGTAAAGAACAGCGGGTATTCCGATTTCTATACACAACCACTGCCCGCCGGGCATGGAAGCGTCCGGGGACTACTCAATAAGTATCGGAGTCGTTTTGAACTCGTGGTGATGTCCCCTTCTGATTTTGATTTTAGTGCACCCCGATGTGAGTTTAGCACTTCGGAAATGACCTCCGATTCTATATTGATTTCAGAGATTGCAGACCCGGATAATCTGCCTGAGGCCCGATTTTTGGAGATATTCAATGCTTCCGGAGAGGGAATTGATCTTACAGGGTGGGAATTGCTGAGGTATACCAATGCGAATGTGGAGCCCGGCAGGATAGTTCCTTTGGAGGGACTGGTAATCCCGGCTGCAGGTACCCTTGTGCTGAGCGCCCACCCTGACGTATTCGAAGCAACTTATGGCTTTATCCCGGATAAATCGGTTTCCGGAAACGGCCCAGCGGATTCCAACGGGGACGATACCGTGGTCCTGATTGATCCTTTTGGCAACGTTAAAGACACCTTTGGGAACCCGGGCACCGATGGGAGCGGGACCCCACATGAATTTGAGGATGGTAAGGCGGAGCGACGTGGGGGTGTATTGACTTCGAGCCCGCTCTACAACCCATCACAATGGCTTATATACAACGATTCGGGAGGCCATAACTCCTTGAAGGAGCCCCAGAACGCCCCGGAAGACTTCAGTCCGGGGATTCATCCTTCCCGTTTCGATCAGTAGGTATTTCAGCAGATACGAAAGAAGGGATGTTTTAAGAAAAATCCAGGGTTAGAATCTATCGAATAAAACCAGGGGGTTGTTTCTCCTGTTTATCAATTACTGTATTTTTACATTTATGGAAACAAGTGATTTTTTTAACAGTATACGTGAAGGAAATTTGGAACGTACGGCTGCCTTACTCAAGGCGCACCCAAAGTTGATCAGCAGCAGGGATCAGCGCGGCTCTACCCCATTAATCCTGGCGGGGTATTACAATCAGGCTGAAGTGGTGCGACTCTTGCTGGACCAGGGCGCTGCGGTAGATGAAAAGGACGGCTCCGGAAACACAGCGCTTATGGGGGCCTGTTTTAAAGGGTATACCGGGATTGCAGAAATCCTCATTGAAGCCGGGGCAAACGTAAATGAGAGGAATGGAATGGGGGGTACCTGCCTTATTTTTGCGGTCACCTTTAACCGGGAGCCTATGGCCCGCTTACTTCTTGAGAAGGGGGCCCGTGTGGATGCAAAGGATCCGGAAGGGAAAACGGCTGTAGACCATGCCCGTTCCCAGGGTCTGCATAACCTGATTTCAATACTTGAAGCTCAATCCTGAATCTTGTAAATCCCGTTAGTCGTGAAAGTCGCCCTGATACAGACATCTTTAACATGGGAAAACCCGGCGGCCAACAGAGCGCACTTTAGCAATCTGATCCATACTTTGGATGGCGAAACGGATCTGATTGTCCTCCCGGAAATGTTCACTACGGGTTTTACCATGAATCCCGGGCATATTCCATATGAGGAGGCTGAACATACCCTTGACTGGATGCGGGAAAATGCGACTCGTACGGGGGCGGCCCTGGCTGGAAGTCTCATTTTTCAGGAAGCGGGCGAGTATTATAACCGACTGGTTTTTATGTTTCCGGACGGAAAATACGAGTACTACGATAAAAGGCACACCTTTACCCTTGCGGGAGAAGATAAAGTCTACCAACGCGGCAACCAACGGAAGACCTTGCAGTACAAGGGATTGACCTTCTCTTTGCAAATTTGTTATGACCTGAGGTTCCCGGTCTGGTCGAGAAATACAGAGGATTACGACGTATTGATTTACGTGGCGAACTGGCCGCATACCCGGATAGCTGCATGGGACACATTGTTAAAGGCCCGTGCCATCGAGAATATGTCATATGTCCTTGGGGTAAACCGAATCGGGAAAGATGCCAACGGACTTCAATATGACGGGCACAGTGCTGTATACGATTCCCTGGGAGAGCGGATAGCCTTTTCGGAGGGGGAAGAAATCCTTTATGCTACTCTTAGTAAGAATAACCTGGAACAAACGCGCACCACTTTAAAGTTCCTACAGGACCGGGATACTTTTACTCTTGAATCCTAAAGGTTTCCATCTGTTCCCAATTGGCGCGAATCTCTACAGTTCCCGGGTAGTAAATGATTCGCTCCGGTTGCCTTTTCGCCATGTAGTCCCCCGTATCCCATCGGCCGTTTTTGTTGCTGTCAAAAATCAGTCGAATCCGATACTTTCCCGGCGGTAAACTCGGGAATTCAACGTTGGTATTTTGCTCCACAAACAGGCTGCGACTGATTTCATCCTTATTGTTGAGAAGCTGCACGACTATTGGGAATTCAAGCGCTCCTGTAAGGATCACCCTCAGAATACCATAATCGTCCGTACTTCCGGTAGTCCAGCGGTTGCGCAAGGTATCATTCGTATCCCCAAAAAAATCTGTAACACCCCCTGGGAGAACATCCATTAAATAGGTCGCATCCTCATTCTTTTCAAAATCGAACCGCACTCTGTTGGTGATTGTGTCCAAAACAGGTGTCAAGCGGACAGGAAGGCTGTCCTGCCCCATCAGTTTAAATTTTGAAGTATCAATTTGCGCAATTGGCAGGGTGGCATTCAAAAAAACGGTATCTGTGAAATTCAGGCTTTGGCGTGGGTCCCAACTCAAAACCATTGAATCCCTGGCTTTGGTTATCGCTTTTACGGTGAAGGTATCTATTTCAGTTTCCAGATTTGGGTGCCGCAGGGTAAACACCAGGGAATCTACTGAATTTGAGGTAATCCAGAGGTTTAAACTGTCTTTTCCAGGTTCTTTTGTAAGTTTAGTCTCTACACTATCAGGGAGTTGGGAGAGCATAGTGATCACTGGGGGAGTATTTCCGTAGTACCCGAAGCGCACGTGGTTTGCGGCTGAGAAAGAGGGTGGCAGGACCCCGTAATTGGGGATTTCCCGAAATAAATTCAGTACATAGACTTCGTCAGTGGGCAGGGTTATGGTATCCGATACAAACCCAATTTTATCTACGCCCTGATCAAAGAGATTGTTTTTCCCAACATCTTTTAAGGCGATCAAATGATAGGATCCCGGTTTGAGGTTGTTCAGGCTGAAAGTGACAGCACTGTCCAGGGTATTGGTGAGGTAGTAAGGGATTTTGGTGTAGATTACGGAATCGGTAAAAGCCGTATCGATTTCATGCAGGAGGACGCTGATAAAGGAC
>CAZEQO010000108.1:7505-9763 GCA_964514365.1 uncultured Robiginitalea sp.
TTCAAATTAAGCGCATCGGATACCGCCCCGCTCAGGGACAAAGAATCGAGATAATCCCCTGTAGAAAAAACGTAGGTAAGGAAATTATTGGGGTTTCCCTCGTTGTTGTCAACGATACTTTGCCCAAAATTAAAGGTGTACGTCGTATTTTCGAGCAGGGTATCATTAAGCTGAATCTCAACGTATTTCCGAGCCCCGCCCATAGGGGTTATTACGGGTTTATTCTTCAGGGGAGGCGATACAATAAGCTGGTTCTGAACATCTTCCAGGCGAATATACTCGTCGAAGTACAACCGAATTCGATCTGCATTAAACCGGGTCGTATTATTCGGTGGTTCTGCCCGGACCAGCGTTGGTGGAGTTTTGTCCACGGGGCCTCCGCCAGGGCTGCCTTTTCTCCCGCAGCGACTCAGTGCCACCAATGCACAAAGGGCGAAGAGCAGGGCCAGGTTTCGGCGTAGGTATTGCATAGCGAAAACAAATCGACCACAAAGAAACAACATATTTGGGGAAGTTATCGCCTAAGGGACAACAGCCATTACCGCGATGAAAAGACGTTTATCCTCAACAGGATCCAATGCGTGTACACAGGCTTCCAGGGTTGCCCCAGTGGTAAGGACATCATCTACGATGAGGATATCCCTTCCCTCTAACTCCAGGGGTCGGCGCACGCGATATGCCCCTTCAGTACTTTTCCATCGTTTCCATCGGTTTTTTGAAGTCTGGGTAGCAGAGCGGTTTACTTTGATAAGGTGCTTCTCGGAATAAACCGCTCCGAGACTATGAGCTATGGCTTTTCCGAAACGGCTGCACTGGTTATACCCGCGTTTTCGCCTCTTTTTTCGATGCAGGGGAACGGGCAGGACCATCGACACATTTATAAGGTTGGACTCCTCCTGCATCTGTTGACCGTACCAGGTACCCAACCACCCACCAATTCGCTCCTGTTTCCGGTATTTGAGGTGATGGATGAGGTTCCGTACCATCCCGTTCTCGGGGTAATAGAACATGGCCGACACCTTTTTTACCCGACAACGACCGTAAAAAAGGCGGTCAGCGGGGTTTTCATCCCTGAAATTGAAATCGGTAAGGGGTAATTCATTTCGACAAAATGCGCACAGTAGATGTTCTCCCCGATATAATACGGCATTACATCCAAAACAGAGCCCGGGCACCATATAGGTGAGGGCATCATTTAGTATTTTTGAAAGATTCGATTTCAACTGTTTAACCTCGTATTTTCTGAGCTACCCACTGCATGACCTTCCAGGACTCTAGTTTTAACAACAAGATCATCTTTTCTACATTGATTGCAGTGATCATCGGTATCCTGATTGCATTTTACTACAGTTATGCGCAATCCCAACAGCAGATTAGTTATCTGGAGAAGGAGCGGAGCATGCTGATTAAAGACCTGTCATATATAAAATCTGAAGTGGACCGGTTACTCGCATTCAGCGAAGTCCAGGAAATTGAACTGCAGGAAAGTGAAAACCGGGTACAGCAATTGCTCGACTCCGTAGGCCGTCTGAATTTCAATATTTCGAAAATCGAGCAATATCGCAGGGAAATGAAAACCCTGGAAGCCCGGTATACAAACATCAAAAATAAACAGGAACAACTGCAATCTAATAACACGGAACTGGCGGGTAAATACGAGGAGACCCGTGAAATGCTGGAAGATTTGAAAGGGCGGACCAATTCCCTTGCAGAAACCGAGTCTTTGCTGCGGGAAAAGAACCAAAAGCTCAGTATGGAGCTAAAGCGAAAGAGCTATCTGAGTTTGGAGGACCCCCTTGGTAACGGATTTCGATTGAGAAGAAACAGGCCCGTAAAAACAAATAAGGCGGAGAACATTGTAAAACTCAGAGGGTGTGTTACGGTGAAGGGAAATCCGAATACAACTATGGAGGAAAAAGTAATTTACCTCCAATTCCTCAGTCCCGAAATGGCAATTATAGAAGATAATGCCTCACTGGTTGCTGTAAATGGGAATGTTTACAGCAAAAAAGTAGAACTCGTCTTCACCGGGGAAGAGATGAGTGTTTGCGATTTTATTACCGTTCCCGAAGGCTCTTTGAATGCAGGGATCTATACCCTGAATGTTTTCGAAGACGAAAAATTACTTTCCACCTCCGAATTTCGCCTGAAATAGAAGATTGATTTCATTTTAGATATTCTATTTTTACCGCATGGCAAATCAAGAAGACGATTTTAAGAAGGTAATATCACATGCCAAGGAATATGGCTATGTGACC
>CAZEQO010000109.1:0-9746 GCA_964514365.1 uncultured Robiginitalea sp.
CCGGGAAGGTGAAACCAAATGGCGATTTAACAGTTATCGTTTCGACACCCAGTCGAATGAACAGAGTACCTGGGTTCGTATCCCGCAAAACCAGAACATTTACGGGTTGACCTTTATGGGGGATATGATTTTTGAAAAGCCCTTGGGAAGGTCCCGCACCCCAATGGCTATTATTCCCTATGTGGCCGCGGGCACCTTTAACGACCGGGAGAATCAGAACCAGGAGAACCGACTGAAAGTTGGAGCGGATGCGAAACTCTCCATTGGAAATAGTATGAATCTGGATGTCACCGTCAATCCGGATTTTTCCCAGGTAGAAGTGGATGACCAGGTGACCAATCTAAGCCGGTTTGAGGTGGGGCTACCTGAAAAAAGGCAGTTCTTTATAGACAACAACGATCTATTTGCAGATTTTGGGGGCGCAAGGGATGCCAACCCCTTCTTTTCGCGCAGAATTGGAATCGCAAAGGACACCGCGGACAACACCATTGAAAATCCGATTTTAGGGGGGGTACGGCTCAGTGGGAAGCTCAATCCTAAATTTCGCCTGGGCTTTTTCAACATCCACACCCAAAAAGATGAAGCCAATGAGATTCCTGCCTTCAACAATACAATGCTGGCCCTTCAACATGTGGTCTTTGCCCGGTCCAACATAGGGTTTTATCTTATCAACAGGGTCGCTTTTGGCAGTGATGATTTTATTACGCGGGATGAGCGGTTTAACCGCGTGTTGGGTGTGGACTACAACCTGATATCAGTAGACAACCTTTGGAATGGCCGATTTTACCTCCACCGCTCCTTTCAACCTGATGTCAGTGGGAAAGATCTCTCATCGGGGGCATCTTTGAATTACAATTCCAGATTCTATGGCGGGTTTACCGATTGGGCCTACGTGGGTGAGAATTTCCGATCAGATCTCGGCTTTATACGCAGGGATGATATTTTAAAGGGAAGCACCGGGTTCTCCCGTACCTTCTGGCCCGAAAACAGTTATTTCAACAATCATAGCTTCCAGGTGTTCGCTCAGCAGATCTGGAGTCCGTCCCTGGATATGCAACTGACGGATTATTTTATCCGTGGGTCCTGGGAGGCCCGTTTTCGGGATCAATCCCAGGCAGAAGTACAATGGCGGAGTCAGTACACCTATCTCTTCGACTCTTTTGACCCTACCGGCTCAGATGGACTAGAACTACCGGCCGATACAGACTATTACTACAATACCGTTCGTTTGAGTTACGGTTCTGACAGAAGGCGGATTTTCTCCTTCAGGGGGGAGAGTACTTTCGGTGATTTCTTTAACGGGCAGCGCTTATCCATTGAAGCAGGGGCGACTGTGAGGATTCAACCCAAAGCCTTTCTGTCCATGCAGGTGAATTACGACCAAATAACCCTTCCGGACCCCTACCCTTCCGCGGATATTTGGTTGATCGTACCCCGGATTGAAATCACATTCTCCAGATCCCTTTTCTGGTCCACCTTAATTCAATACAGTAATCAGCGGGATAATCTTGGAATCAATACCCGTTTGCAATGGCGATTTGCACCCTTGTCCGATTTGTTCCTGGTCTATACCGACAATTACTTTGTGGATACCTTTAGCCCAAAAGTGCGATCGATTAACCTGAAGGTGACTTACTGGCTGAATATTTAAGTACGCGGTTCCCCTAAATTCAGTCCATTCCTCAATTTTCATGTATCTTTTCCGTTAAAAGCAATCTAAAAGGTATGGATACACCCCTTTTCACCAACGACACCATCGTCTTTGGTTTACTCGCCTTATGTCTTGGCCTGATCTTCTACACCTCGGGGATTAACAAGGGTTTTTGGAAGAAATTCTACACCTGGGTACCCGCAATTCTTTTGTGTTATATGCTTCCCGCCATTTTGGCAAGCCTTGGAATCGTTTCAGATGAGCACTCCGATCTGTATTTTATGGCCAGCCGGTATTTATTGCCGGCTGCCCTGGTCTTAATGACACTCAGCATAGACTTGAAAGCTATTGCCCGTTTGGGATCAAAGGCGCTTATTATGTTTCTCACCGGAAGCGTAGGCATTATAATCGGGGGGCCTATAGCCATTATGATTGTTTCTGTGATTTCACCGGAAACCCTTGGCGGACATGGTTTTGATGCAATTTGGCGGGGATTATCGACCATTGCAGGAAGCTGGATTGGGGGAGGTGCCAACCAGGCTGCGATGTTTGAGATCTTTAAATTTAACCCCGACCGCTATGGCGAGATGATATTGGTCGATGTGGTTTGTGCCAATATCTGGATGGCTATTCTTTTACTTGGTGTTGGGAGGAACAAACAAATTGACCGTTGGTTAAAGGCGGACGCCTCTTCCATTGAAGCTTTAAAAAAGAAGGTTACTGAGTTCTCAGAACGCATTACCCGCGTCCCTACCCTAAGGGATTACTTACTAATGACGGCCCTGGCCTTCACCGCGGTCGGACTGGCCCATTTTCTGGGGGATGAGATCAGCGGTTTCCTCTCGAATTCCTATGAAACTGTTCGTAACCCGCAGAGCTTTCTGTCCTTTCTCGGGGGTAAGTTCTTCTGGATGGTTGTCATCGCTACCCTGGCGGGTATCGGTATGTCTTTTACCCGTGCCAAAAACCTGGAAGGTGCGGGAGCCAGCAAGCTGGGCGGGGTCTTTATATACATTCTGGTCGCCACTATAGGAATGAAGATGGACTTAAGCCGAATCCTGGAGAACCCGGGACTCATATTGCTCGGATTAATCTGGATCTCCATCCATGCCGGATTGCTGATTTTGGTGGCTAAACTGATCCGCGCGCCTTTCTTCTTTCTCGCGGTTGGCAGTCAGGCCAACGTAGGGGGGGCCGCCTCAGCTCCTGTGGTTGCCGCCGAATTTCATTCCTCATTGAGTTCTGTAGGTGTCCTGCTGGCCGTTTTGGGCTACGTGGTGGGAACCGGTGGGGCTCTGCTCTGTGCCTACCTTATGGAAGTGGTTTCAAGCCTTTAAGTGCCTGCTGGATGTTTTGAAAAAAAATGGCATATTTGCCCCTTATTTGACACCCATGAAAAGCTTTGTTTACACCCTGGCCTTCCTGCTGATCTTTATCTCCTGCAATACAGAAGATAAAAGTCTTAAAATGGTCGTAGGGGGGAATGTAAAAGGATTGAAAAAGGGCACTTTATTCCTGCAGGGCATTCCAGATTCCACGCTAGTCAACCTGGACTCTGTGGAAATCCGCGGGGATGGGAATTTTGAATTAAGTACCCAGGTTCCCGAGCCTGATGTTTTTTACCTCTATCTGGATAATGCCGACAACAATAGCCTGAACGACCGAATTGCTTTTTTTGGAGAAGCCGGTACCTACAAGATCACCACGCGTTGGGATGCTTTTGAGTCCAATGCCACTGTCGATGGGACGGAGATTCAAAAAAAATATGAGGAGTTTAAGGAGAATATGTCTCGTTTCAACCTCAGGCAATTGGAATTATCCAGAGCCCTGAGAACATCTCAAATAGCCCAGGACTCCAAAGCGGTTGATTCTATTGAACAGGCCCTTGACCAAAGCCTGAAAAGGAAATACCTCTACACCCTTAATTTTGCCCATACCAACAACAGTTCTGAGCTGGCCCCTTACGTTGCCTGGGCAGAGATAGCAGATGCCAATCCAAAACTTCTCGATTCGCTCTACAGGACATTCCCTGCAGATATAGCGGACTCCAAATATGGTAAAAAACTAAAAGAAGTGCTGGAGGGACAGCAATAGGGGTTTATCCCAATTTGTTCAGACGTGTAACCAGATCGGTTGCTTCTTTCTGCAGGGAAACCCGCACCTGTTTCAAATGCTTCTTGCGATCAGCCACATCTTTTTGATTCACCTCGGCGATAAGTGTGTCGAAGGTTTCTATGGCCTTGTCAATGATTGCAGAACCCTCTTTTGAGCCTTCCGTCTGATTGCTATCTTCGATAATGTACACGGCCTCAATAATATCGCCCAGTACATAATTAATGTCCTTTTTAAGGTCTCTTACGCTTGCCATAGTAGCTGCTTATTTGCCGTAAAAGTACAACATCCGGGTAATATTATGCGATACAACTTATAAAGAAACTTTTAGAAAACGAGATTCTGAGGTATTCACCATAACTTCTGAAGCCCCAGCCGGGAGAAGAACAGTTTCGCCTTTTTTAATCTGGATTTTCCACGAATTCAAAACAACCTCAGCTGCTCCGTCCACACAGATCAGTACCGTAAAAGAATTTGGATGAGAGAGGGATAACCTCGTTTGTTTGTCTAATTCCAAAAAAGAAGTTTTGAAATAAGGACTGGAGACCATTAGGTTTTCCCGGTTCTTCTGCTTTCCATACGAGATTTTAAAGTCATCCCTCTTTTTAAAGTCCATCGCATCGACGGCGAGTTCCGTATGGAGCTCCCTTAGGTTACCCCTGGCATCTCGTCGATCGAAATCATAGACCCGGTAGGTAACATCCGAGCTCTGCTGAATCTCTGCCAGTAAGATCCCGGCCCCAATGGCGTGAATCTTTCCGCTGTTTATAAAAAATCCGTCCCCTGAGGCAACAGTTTCATAATGCAGGTACTGAGGAAGTGATTTTTCTTCCATAGCCCGCTGATACTCCTCTTTGCTCATATCCCGCTTAAACCCGATGATCAATTCAGCTCCCGGATCAGCATCCATCACATACCACATCTCCGTCTTCCCATAGGAGTTATGACGTGCCTGGGCGAGTTCATCCCCGGGATGCAGTTGAATGGAGAGGTCTTTTTGAGCGTCTATAAACTTGATTAAAATTGGAAACTCCTTGCCAAATTTATCAATGACAGGTTTTCCGAGCAGCTCGGTGGGATACGCCTGAATAAGTTCCACCAGGGATTTCCCTTTGTACGGTCCGTTGTCGATCAGGGATACATCTCCCTCGACCCCGGAAAGCTCCCAGCTTTCACCGATACCTGTACCTTTGAAGTTTTTATCGAGAACATCGCGCAGTTTATGCCCGCCCCACAAGCGTTCCTTGAGGATAGGTTTAAACTTGAGGGGGTATAATTCCATCTTCCTGAATTCCTTTAATCGCTTTCAGGGCATTTCGCACATGGCCTGAGGCCTGCAGCGCTTCAAACGCCAACACTACCCTACCCGTTGTATCGATCACAAAGGTCTCTCTCCCTGGAAGCAAATTCATAAAACGGTTGGCAACCTTAAACTTCCGTCGAACAGTTTTGTCGACGTCGCTCAATAGAACGAAGGGCAATTCGTGCTTTTTTGAGAAATTTCTATGAGATTTCTCAGAATCCGAACTTATCCCGACAACCAGCGCACCCGCGTCGCTGAAATCCTCAAAATTGTCCCGGAAGGAACAGACTTCCGCTGTACACCCGGGGGTAAAATCCTTGGGATAAAAGAAGATGACCAGGGGTTTTTTACCAATGTGGTCTGCACTGTCAAACCAGTTGCCGTTCTGATCTTTGAGCTTAAAATTCGGTATAGTGCTGCCGACAGGGAGACCCATTAATTTCCGGTGTAGGTTACAAAATTCCTAGGGGTCTCGAAGAGCTGTACCTCGAGTGTTTGGGACTCCAAAAAATGGGGGCGCAACCGATTCCAGATCACCACGGCAATATTCTCTGCTGTCGGATTCAATGTCTTAAACTCCGCAACCTCTTCATTGAGGTTCTTATGATCCATCACATCCTCTACTTCCGTGCGAATAAGGTCTTTCAGGACCTTCATATCAACTACAAATCCCGTTATGGGATCAATGGGTCCGGTGACACTTACAATAAGTTCATAATTGTGTCCGTGAAAAAGGGGATTGTTGCATTTTCCAAAAACCGCTTCGTTTTTGGCATTGTCCCAGTCCGGTCTGTACAGCCGGTGTGCTGCATTAAAATGCGCCTTTCTACTTACTTTTACATTCATGTATTATCCTTTATCCTGTCTTATGTGATCGAAAAAGCGATTGAAAATTATCCGGAACCAGGCCGTATAGATTTCGGGATGTTCCTCCAGGTCTTTTTTAATCAGATCCAGGTCCATCCATTTCCAACTCGCAACCTCCTCAGGGTTAATTTTTGGTTCCCCATTAAAATCCCCAAGTAAGACATGGTCGAGCTCATGCTCCGTCAGGCCATTATCAAAGGGAGCTTTGTAGATAAAAGAAAACAATTCCTTAAGCTCTGTGTCAAATCCCATTTCTTCACCCAGCCTCCTGCGGCCGGCGGCGATATTGGACTCTCCGATCCGCTGGTGACTGCAACAGGTGTTAGTCCAAAGTAATGGGGAATGGTATTTATGTGCTGCCCTTTGTTGGAGCAGCGTCTCTCCCTTATCGTTTAAAACAAAAACAGAAAACGCCCGGTGGAGGACTGCTTTTTCATGGGCCTCCATTTTAGGCATGGTGCCAATGACAGTGTCTTCAGGCGTAACCAGAATAACTTCTTCTTCTTTCACACCTCAAAATTAAGGCCTTTGGAGAAGAATTGGGTTAATACATTCATAAAAAACCGGGAAGTATTGGATCTACATACATAGCCATGTGCCCCAGATGCACCGCCGGGTATAACAGAAAATAGAGAGAATCATAAGGATTTAGTCAGAGCTCTTAGAAAAAACGAGGGGATTTTATACGACCCAGGCGGCTGATGAAGTCGTATCGCAAAATAATCTCAAAGGATCCATCATTAAATGCGGTTCCCCCCAGTTCGGTTACTTCGCGATCATAAGCCATACCAATCATAAAAGCAGGAGAAATATGAAACCCTACCATTCCGCTAACCGCGGCATCCCATCGGTAGGCGAGTCCCATTATAAAACGTTCGTCGTACATAAAGTTGGCTGAAAGGTCCACCTGCAACGGAGCCCCTACCGTCATTTTCGTAAGCAAAGTAGGCTTGAATTTCCAGAGCGGATGAATATCCCATACGTACCCTGTGATAAAGTAAAAGTTCATTTGTTCCCTGGCGGTTGACAATTGCGATTCATCAAAATGAGTGGTTTCCAGAAAACGGGGTACCGAGATACCTGCGTAAAACTGCTCCGTATGATAGTAAACACCTGCGCCTATATTCGGGGAAATCCGATTCTGAATATCCTGTTGCAAGGTGAAGTCCGGGTTATTCGGATCCAGCGTAAGTTCTGAAAACCGTATATCCAGCAGATGTGCACTCGCCTTTAGGCCAAAGCTCAACCGGGCTTCACGCGAGAGCTGCAGGGTATATGAAAAATCGGCGTCGAAGTAGGTTTCAGAGGTAGGTCCGATCTGGTCATTGACCACTGAGAATCCGAGACCAACACCTCTGTAGCCCACCGGGGAATGAAGATTCAGGGTTTGTGTCCTTGGCGCCCCGTCAAGACCTACCCACTGGGAACGGTGCAAGGCCGCAATACTTAAATGCCCCCGTGATCCCGCATAAGCGGGATTTATGCTCACGGTGTTATACATATACTGCGTGTATTGAGCATCCTGTTGTGCCCAAGCCCCTTCCAAAAAGGCAATGAATAGGAATGCCAGGCAGAATAACCTGCGAAAAAAATGATTATATCGGCTCAGTAGCTGCAGCATTCAATTAACGATTTAAATACAGATATCCGGATTGTTGTCGCATGACCCCTTCAGGTGTTTCGTATTCCAGGATATAGAAATAAGTCCCTGTCGGTAATTTGTTATCAGGGGCCACCGTTGCTCTTCCTTCAGAAGTCCCGTCAAATGTATTACCCTGTGTATTGTATGCCCTGGTGCTGAAGACCAAAACACCCCAGCGGTTGTATATACGAACGCTGTTATTGGGGAAATTTTCAATATTCTCGATTGTAAGCACGTCGTAAGCCCCGTCTCCATTGGGTGTAACAGCATTGTATACCACAACACCATCTCCTTCCGCACTTGCATCCAAATAGTCTGGAATACCATCCCCGTCGGAATCATCGTTAGAGAAAATACCATCCCCATTAGAATCTTCAGATGCTGTTGGAATTCGGTCACCATCGTCGTCGATGTCCCGGTAATCTGCCTCCCCGTCAGAGTCGGTGTCCGGTAAATCTGAATTTGGATTATCAATCTCATCATTGACATCAACATCAACAGCTTCATTGCCTTCATAGCCATCATCAAGCCCGTCGTTGTCCTGGTCTGATCCGAGTATGACGACATCGGGGAGGCCATCCATATTCCAGTCATGAGCCTCTATGGCATCCGGGACGCCATCGTCATCACTATCCGAATCCACATAGTCCGGCAAACCATCTCCATCGGTGTCCTCGGGAATCAACCCCACTGAGCCGCCGTTCTCATAGGCATCGTCCAGGCCATTTGAATTCAGGTCCTGATTGAGAGGAGGCAAATAACCCCCGGTGGTTTGAGCTTCTACATTATCCGGAATACCGTCGTTGTCTGAATCGATATCGAGGTAGTCCGGAATTCCATCAGAGTCAGTATCTACAGGGTTTGTAGAAGGGTCGTTGTCCCCGTCGAGATCGAGATCTTCAAAACGATCGACAATACCGTCATCATCACTGTCGATGTCGACATCTGCCATATTTACGATGATGGTCACTGTGGCTGTACTGCAGTTGCCTGAGGCATCACAAAGGGTATAGGTAAAAGCATCCGTTCCCACAAAATCATCTTCAGGAGTATATACCACTGTATCATCGGAAGGATCACCCGGAGTGCCATTGTCGTCAACGATTACCGTACCATTGGAAGGATCAGTCAGCGTTAATGTGCCTGTATTCGGAATGTCATTGTCATTGGCAAGGATGACGAGGATTACAGGTTGTTCTTCCAATGTCGCAATCGCATCATCAATAGCATCGACAATCGGGAGCACCGTTAATGTAACAGTGGCTGTACTGCAATCCCCGGAGGTATTACACACCGTATAGTCGAAACTATCGGCCCCATTAAAATCGGGGTCAGGAGTATAGGTGAGTACATCGTCCGTGGGATCATTTGGAGTACCGTTATCATCGATACTTATTGTACCATTGGCCGGATCCGTAGTGGTCAGGGCACCATCCTGGGGGAGGTACGTATCGTTGTCAAATATCGGAATGACCTCAGAAGTATCCTCGTTCAGCGTAAAAATATCATCGAATAATTCAGCTGCCTGTTGCATACAAACGACCACAAAAGAAGGTAATTCGGTTGTATTCCCCGCTTTGGAAATACGCGCTGTATAGCGCACCACAGTCTGGCTTGCAATAACCTGGGGCTGAAGCTGATCTCCGCTGATGGCAGGGGTCCAGGAAACCGTAGCCGAACCGTTTACGTTTGCCGTAATATCCAGAATAACCTCATTATCAGGGCTATTGCAATCAGTTAAAATGAAATAATCGGTTGCATTAGACCCGCATAGGGTTCCGTCGTAGGTCGCAAAGTAGATACCCGGTTGGGTGGCTTCATAGAAAAAATCCGTCCCAAGTACGGATGCGGGATCGGAGGCTTCATACCACCTGTAATTCGCCTCATCCCCCGAATTGGGAGCTTGAAGGAGAAACTGGGCCTGCGCCTGAAAGCTTAATAAAAGCAACAGGAGAAACCCGGTTTTGGATGTGATATGTTTAAGGTTGTTTTTCAAAATAGAAACTGGGTAGACCGGTTATCGTACTACAAATACCACGTTGATAAGGGAATTATAGTCCGAAGGTTGGCCTATGATGTCATAGGTCAATACTCCATTAGCATCTATGCTCATATTGGCGAAAACCGCAGGATCGGCAAGTGTGACATAGTAGTATAGATCTGAAGCTGCG
>CAZEQO010000110.1:0-9689 GCA_964514365.1 uncultured Robiginitalea sp.
GAATGCGGCGAGATCGACCTCATGGAGCACGTCGGCTACGAACCCGACTCGATCTTCGGCACCGTACACACCGAGGCCTATAACCACGTGATCGGTACGCACGAATCGGAAGGTATTGCGGTACCCGACTGCGAGACCGCTTTTCACGACTACGGCATCGTCTGGACGGAGGACCGCATCGATTTTCTATTCGACGATACGGTCTACCATTCTTTTCCTAAAGCACCGGAGGCTACGCACGCCGAATGGCCCTTCGATACGCCGCACTACCTGCTGCTCAATATCGCCGTAGGCGGTAATCATCATAACCACCGGCGGCGGCTTGTCGTATTCCTTCCGTATTCTTTCGAGAAGTTCCAGACCACTCATCCCGGGCATGTTGATATCCGATAGAATCAGCACGGCCTTTTGTTCCATGTTTTCCATCGCTTCCACGGCTTCCTCCCCGGAGAAAGCAAACTGGAAATTGAGCAGTCCACTTTTAATTTCCTTCCGAAAACGTTGCCGAAAAAGGATTTCAACATCCCGTTCGTCATCTACCACCAATATTTTCATCTGTTCGTTATTTTTTATTTACTAACACTTGTATTCTTCCGATGCGGAAGGTGAATTGTAAAGGTTGTTCCTTTTCCATTTTCGGACTGCACTTTCAAATCACCCCCATGGCCCTTGGTGATGATGTCATAGCTCATCGACAGCCCGAGACCTGTTCCCTCACCCGTGGGCTTGGTACTGAAAAAAGGTTGG
Organism: uncultured Robiginitalea sp.; assembly: GCA_964514365.1. Lineage (GTDB taxonomy): Bacteria > Bacteroidota > Bacteroidia > Flavobacteriales > Flavobacteriaceae > Robiginitalea. Next base: position 748 of record CAZEQO010000110.1, read on the forward strand.
AAAACCTTCTCGCGAACCTTTTCGGGAATTCCGTTCCCGTTATCGGTAACATGAATATCAACCCCTTGCTTTGTTTTATGAGTGCGAATCTTTACCGTAGGTTCATACCCTGTAATACCTTCTTTCTTTTTCTCATTTACCGCATAAAACGCATTGGTCAGTAAGTTAAGAATTACCCGACCCAATTCCTGCGGAACCACAGATATTTTTCCAACATCGGGATCAAAATCCGTTTCCATGGCTGCATTAAAGGACTTGTCTTTGGCCCTGAGCCCGTGGTAAGCCAGACGGAGATACTCATCAGCCAGGGCATTGAGGTCCGTGGGTTCTTTTTTGCCATCCCCGCTGCGGCTGTGCTGAAGCATCCCTTTTACAATACCGTCCGCACGTTTTCCGTGCTGGTTAATCTTTTCGAGATTCCGTTTCAGGTCCTCGGCTATGGCTATGGCTTCATGAATCTCCCCTTTATCCAGCTCCTCATTCATCTCCTGCAGGAGCTCGCTACTCACTTCGGAGAAATTGTTCACAAAGTTCAACGGGTTCTGAATCTCGTGAGCGATGCCGGCTGTAAGCTCGCCCAGGGAGGCCATTTTTTCTGAATGGACCAGTTGGGTCTGGGTGTCTTTGAGGCTTTTCAGGGAATTATTGAGCTCCTTTGTCCTATTTTCTACTTCCTGTTCGAGCCGGACGTTCTGTGTTTTCAGGATTTCTTCTTTTTCCCGGGTAATACGTATCACCTCCGCTGCCTTTTCTCGTTCTTGTAGTCTATTTTCCTTGAACCAAAAGGCCACATAAATTAAAAGGAAAATTGGAAAGGTAAGGAGGGAGAGATAAAATGGGATGTAATTGGTATATTCAGGGGCAAAGTTACCTATCAAAAAAGAACCTATAAACAACAAAGAAGTGATAAGAAGACCCAGGGCAATAATTCTTTTTGCCCCTTTTGTATTCTTCCAACCCTTGTAAATGATATACCCCAGGGCGAGTAGATTAATTCCGCTGGCGAATAATGGGATTCCCTGGCCAATCAAATCATTTGTTCGGCCATAGAGAATGAAAAGGGGGGCGCAAATGAAAAAGAGAAAGACACAAGTAAATTTTATCCACCGGGGTATGCGGTCCAGAAATATGGAGGAGAGTACCAGGAGAAATGTGGTCGTAAAAGCCCCGGGAGCCAATCCACTCAAGATAATATTAAATGCTGGCCATTCTTCGTTCAGAACAATGGCACTAGAATCTGTATAAAATAATAGGACTCCTAACGGGAATAAGCTGCAAGCAGTGGTGAAAAGTGCGATAAAAAAGAGGTGTTTTTGACCCCGGTTCAGTCCCCAAATCAGCCAAAATAAAAGGGAAATAGAAATCAGGATGGTAAACAAAGTTGTCGTTTCTCTATGCTGGTCAGAGCGTGCTTTATTAATTCTTGAATTGTTGCCGGAGGTAATAAACCACAAAAAACTTTCACTTCCAAAAACCACAGGGTTGGTAAATGAACGTGATAAGGGACCAATCCGGTCAAAGAAATGAACAGCCATAGTATATTCCCGCCCGGGTTCCAGGAAAAGGGCTTCCATTTCGCCCGTGCTCCTGCGATATGAACCGGATTCTAAACCCGTATTTCCGAAAGAAAACACCTTCTTACCGTCCAGATAGATATCCTGGGCAGCAGTATTGGTACTTCTCAGAAAAAAAGGATAGGCTTCAAAATCGGGCTGGAATCGGAACCGGAAGCGGAACCAGCCCTCAAATTTCCCATTTTCATCGTAGGTAAGGGAGGCGATGGTCGCGGAATCCATACGGATCCAATTGCGGTCGTCCAGCTCAGGGGCTGCCCACCCAGGTTCACTTCCCTTCTTGAATTTCCATTTGGTGATAGGGGGCAGTCTCAACCATTCGCTTTCGGTAAGTTGTTCTTTTTCTAGGATGAAGACTGTATCCTGCTGGGCAGATACCTCTGACAGTGAAGCGGCCATCAGCCAGAAAATCAGTACTAAGATTCTCTTTACCATGGGAATAAGTTACTGATTTTTAAGCGAGATTATAAAAGTAGCTCCCTGGTCTTTTTCTGATTTAATATCCAGACGTCCCCCATGCCCCTTGGTTACAATATCATAACTCATAGACAATCCAAGTCCGGTTCCCTCTCCCGTGGGCTTGGTGGTAAAGAAAGGTTGGAAGATCTTATCCCTGATCTCCTCTGGTATTCCTCCTCCGTTGTCACGGACTGTAATTTCCACGCCGTTATCTGTCTTTTGTGTTTTAACCCAAACTGTGGGTTCATAACCTTCTGGTTCTTGTGCTTTTCGCTCGCTTACGGCGTGGAAGGCGTTGGTGATCAGGTTTAAAAGCACCCGGCCCATGTCCTGGGGAACGACATTGACCTTAGGCAAGTCAGGGTCAAAATCTGTTTCCATGGTAGCATTAAAAGACTTGTTTTTTGCCCGCAGGCCATGGTATGCCAGGCGGAGGTACTCATCGGCCAGGACATTGAGGTCTGTAGGTTCTTTTTGCCCATTGCTGCTTCGGCTGTGTTGCAGCATACCCTTGACGATGCTGTCTGCGCGTTTGCCATGGTGAGAGATCTTTGCCAGGTTCTCCTTTACATCCCCGGCAATGGTTCGTGCCTCGGAAATATCTCCCTTTTCCAACTCTTCATCCATTTCATCGATAAGCTCGCTGCTGACCTCAGAGAAATTGTTTACAAAATTCAGGGGATTCTGAATCTCGTGTGCAATGCCGGCCGTGAGTTCCCCCAGAGAGGCCATTTTTTCTGAGTGGATGAGCTGGGTTTGGGTAGCCTTCAGTTCCGAATACGCCTTTTCGATCTCCCTTGCATGAGCCAGTTCCCTGTCTTTAATACGTTCCCGTTCCTTTTTTAGGGTTCGGTTCCTCTGGATTCGGTACGCCATCATTAAACCAAAGAGAAGCAACAACCCATAGGCGGAATACGCCCACCAGGTCTTCCACCAGGGTGGAGCTATAGAGAATGAGATCGTTTTTGGATTACTCCAGACTACATTTGGGCTGGCAGCTTTAACCGAAAAGGTATACTCTCCGGGTTTCAAATCATAAAAATAGGCAGTACGGGAACTGCCCACATCGCGCCAGTCCACATCCACAGGGGAAAGCTTATAGGAATATTGGTTTTTCGAAGGGTTATCATAATGGATCCCGGTGTAGTCAATGGAGAGGTTATTTTGTGTATGATTCAGGGATATAGCCTTTTCCTCATCAATAGGAAGTGTTTCATCCCCGGCATTCATCCCGGTTATCCGTGTAAGCGGCGGCCTGGAATCTTTGGTGAAATCGGCCGGATCAAAAACGGTTACCCCATTGCTACCCCCGAAAACGAATAGGCCATTGGTCAGTTCCAGTGAGGACCTGTCCGCGTAAAGACTTTGGGCACCTGCCTCATTCCCGTAGCTTGTAAAAGTTTCAGTATCCTTATCGAAACGGGCAATCCCCCTGAAGGTACTCAGCCAAAGCACATCGTTGTCTTCATCTTCGAGAATACCCTGGATGCTTGGGCTGGGAAGGCCATCCTCGATACCGTAATATTTGATCTCCTTCCTATCCGGATGATACCTGTTCAAGCCGCCCTGCCAGGTACCCACCCAAAGGTAGCCGTCCTCGTCTTCCAGCAAGGAATTGATATCCTGGGAGGAAAAGACAGGGCCTTTATTGGGGTCAAACCCATGCCGGGTCAGTTCATCCGTCTTTTTGTCCAGGTAAAACAGTCCCTCGTTCGTCTGCACCCAAAGTCCACCTTTCTTACTCTCCATCACCTGTACCACCTCATTGCTCACCACCTGGTCCATTTCGCCCTGGCTAAAATCATACAGACTGTATTTCTCACCCGATTGCCTGTATAACCCGGACATTGTAGAAATCCATAGGTCTCCTTCAGAATCCCGGTACACGGAGTTTAAAAACACAATGTTTTCCGAATCACTCAAAATACCAGGATCCAGGACTTGACCTGTATTCACATCATAGCCGTATAATTTGTTATTGTATCTGAAGAGTAATCGCCCTTTATCATAGGCGTTGATCATCTGCAACCGGTCAAACTGAGGTAATTTATCCCTGAACAGGAACTTTTCAATTCTCCCGGTAATGGGATCGATCTTATTCAAGCCTTCATCACCGGCCCAATTGTAGGTGGCAAACCAGATATTACCTTTCTCATCTTCAAACGGATTACTGACCCACCCCTCTGTGACAGAATTTGGATCATCCGGATTGTGAAGGTAGGAAGTAAGGGATTGTCTTGGCGGAATACAGTACAGGCCGTAGGCCCCGGTTCCCAGCCAAATATTGTCCATATCATCTTTCAGGAAGGCATTGAAGGGCCTCAACGTCAAATTTTTAGGAGTATTGAACTGCTCATTTTCAAGATCGAACAGTTCCAGTCCATCCCGGTGGCTAATCCAAATCCCTGAGTCGTCCAAACCCATTCGGACTGTCCAGTCCCTTATGCCATTAAAGGAGGACTGAAAAGATCTAAAGTCTACTGTGTTGTTCTCAAGGTCCATTTTTGCGAGTCTCCATTGGGTAGTTACAAACCAGAGATTGCCATTGCCGTCCCACAACATGTCTGGGATTTCTTCACTTTCAAGCCATGAGAATTGACTCAGCATATCCCAGTCCAAAAACTGCATTTCATCTGGCCTGATAATCAATAATCCCTGATTGCAGATTAGGGCAATGTCACCGTACGCATTGCTTGCCATTTTGTATACATTCTGAACCGTTTCGCCGTTGGGTAGGCTGAGGACTTCAAACTCCTGCCGGGATTCTGAATACTTCAATAGTCCCGGGTATTCATTATATCCCGTCCCGGAGTTGATGCCAAAATAAAGGTCTCCTCTGCCATCGGACTCGATCTCGGTAATCATGGGTTGGGCATCTGCCGGATATTCGATGTATTCCTGAAGCGGGTAGTTTTGAAACAATCCCGTTTGCACAGAGTGCCGGTACACCTTGTTCATGCTGCCAATCCAGATGTCCCCGTTTATATCTTCCTTAAGTTTGTAGAGTAGCAGGTCATCAATCGTCGTGGAGTCCTTTGTGTCCGGATAGAAATTCCTGAAATCGTATCCGTCAAAAGTGAGCAGGCCGCTGAAGGTCGTAATCCAAAGTTCCCCGTTCCTGTCCGAAAGGAGGTCCGTGATAATCATCCCGTTCAATTCCTCGTAATGGTTGACCCGGCCAAGGTTGTTTTGTCCGTATCCCCAAAGGGAAATAAACAGCATAAGTACGAAACCTAATCGGGGACACATCATATGGGTAAAATAAGTAAAAATTGAGTCCCTTCTCCTTCTTCAGATTCCATCGTCAATTGCCCCCCATGCCCCTTTGTCACGATATCGTAACTCATGGAGAGCCCCAGCCCCGTGCCTTCCCCGGTGGGTTTCGTAGTAAAGAAAGGTTGAAAAATCTTATCCCGGATGGCATCGGGGATGCCGCTACCATTGTCTCGTACAGAAATTTCCACTCCTGACTTGGTTTTCCGGGTTTTTACCCAAACCGTGGGTTCGTAGCCTTCCGATGAGGTCTCTTTTCTGTCCCCTACGGCGTGGAAGGCATTGGTGATCAGGTTCAGCAGCACCCGGCCTATGTCCTGGGGGACAACTTTGACTTTCGCGAGGTCGGGGTCAAAATCCGTCTCCATGCTGGCATTGAACGCATTGTCTTTTGCACGAAGCCCGTGGTAGGCCAGGCGGAGGTACTCATCGGCCAGGGCATTGAGGTCGGTGGGCTCCTTCTTTCCATCTCCGCTGCGGCTGTGCTGCAGCATGCCTTTGACGATGCTGTCCGCCCGCTTGCCATGGTGGTTGATCTTTTCCAGGTTTTGGATGACGTCCTGGGCGATGGCATCCACCTCTTCCGTATCCCCGGTTTTTAGTTCTTCCAGCAATTCCTCGATGAGCTCCCGGCTTACCTCGGAGAAGTTATTGACAAAGTTCAGGGGGTTTTGGATCTCATGTGCAATCCCTGCCGTGAGTTCCCCAAGGGAGGCCATTTTTTCTGAGTGTATGAGTTGTTTCTGCGTAGCTTGTAAATCGCTCAATATCTTTTCCAGACGTTGTTTTTCCTCTACCAGTTTTACGGCCTGCTGCTCTTTTAATTGCAAGTCCAGAAAGCGGGTATAGGTCTGTTCGAATACTTTGGCAAAGCGCTTAAAAATGCCATAAGCTTCAGGAACCTCCTCCCGTGTTATAAACAGCAGGTAGCCGTATTTGAAATAGGCGACATGGTCAATCTGGTAGGAGGGAAAGGAACCGTTGGTTTTTTTGAGTTGCTTCAGGACATCCCCGACCACGGGCAGGGTGCTCATAAATTCATAATGGGCAGCACACTGCTCACCGGCTATTTCTTTTATTAGGAGGGATTCCCCATTCTGGCCTGCATTGAAATATTCTTTAAAAATCCCTTCTCTGGGAACCGTGTAGGTGGGGAGTACGCCCGCTTCATTTCCAAACCATTCCAGGGAGTCGTGCTCCCTGTAAATGTTGAAGGCACAACCCCAGGTTTTGATTCCAAGCTCGCGGACCTCTTTATCAAGAAGGTGCGAAGCTTCTGCGAGTTCGTCCGAGTGCTGCATGGCCATGGTACGGCTTCTAACCCTTTCCAAAGCCGCCTCAATTTGAGATTCCCGGGCCTGGGCTTCTGCTTTTTTCAAATCGAGGAAACGCTGGTAAAGCGTACCGAATTCAGTCGCAAATCGCCGCACGATATCTTTCTCTTCATCCGTGGGTGCCCTGTTATGTGCAAAGCCGATATAGCCAAAACGACAATACCCTTCTGTAATAAACAACCCATCCGGGAAATCTTCAATCCTCGGCCTGGATTTTTCGGGCATGGCGGCGAGGATATCGCTGTACACTTCCCAGACCTCAGGAAGTACTTCCCGGGGATATTCATTGACATTGACGGAATTGGGGGAGCTCTTTTTCCATTTCTCAGTGGTGTCCACCCAGGCATCGGCTACCTTCAGGTCTACTTCCTGTTCCGCTTCTACCCGGTGACCGTCTGTTCCGGTCGAACGGAAGTTCAGGGTGTTTTTCTCCTTGTCGATCAAAGTCAATACCGCATGGCTGGGGTGAATGCCCAGGATATCAAACTGCTCAAAAAGGGTTGAGAGTACATCGCTCAATTCCCCGGAGTTATGCATGGCCATGGTTGCCGCCCTGACCCGTTCCAGGGAAGCGGTAATTTGTGACTCCCGGGCCTGGGCTTCTGCTTTTTTCAAATCTTCATACCGGGTATAGGTCATATCAAACACCTCGGCAAACCGACTTATGATTTGTATATCCCCGGCGCGGGGTTCCGAATCTGAAAAAAAGTATAATCCCCCAGCTGTAATCGGGGTATAGTGGTAATACTCCCGTGGGAGTTTTGTCGACTTCTCAATCAATTCTTCTGAAAGGGGAAAATCCCCTTTTGATATTATTTTGTAATAATCTTCCAAATCCTTACCCTCCAGGGTATATGAGAGCGATTTATGGGATTTCCAGGCATCAACAGTTGCTGTAAGCATGGGATGGATGGTCAGGGAAGTAACGCCCAATGCCAATTCCTTTTGCCCACTTTCAGTTACTACCGTAGTGTACAGCTGGCAATCCAGGGTTTCAGGATCGAAAATTCCAATCCCACTTCGCTCCATGGAAAGCTCCAGTTTTTCCAACTCTTCAAAGACGATCCTGGTACTCTTCTCCAGGTCACTGCTTTGGTGCATGGCCATGGTCTGTGATCGAACCCGCTCCAGGGAGGCTTCAATCTGGGCTTCCCGGGCCTGTTGCTCGGCCTTCTGGAGGTCGAGGAAGCGGGTGTAGGTCTGTTGGAATACATTGCCAAAGCGCATTAGGATCGCATTCTCCTCTTCTGTGAATGGCTTTTCTGAATAATTCTCTATGTAAAGCCCCACTGTATCGAGGAGTACCGTTGAAATGATCAGGGCGGGCTTGCCAAATATGCCTTCCACGGCCTCTTCAGGTATTGGGGGAATCCATTTGAAGAGTTCCTTGTAGAACCTGTTTTTCTCCTCAAAACCCAAATAGTTGGTAAACAAATTTTTTCCCTGGGCACGAGCCTCCCGGAAACTGTTCCAATGTGCGGAATCGAAATAGGGAATGGTAATTTCGGAAGGTGGTATCTGCAGGGAGGCAAACCAGATATGCATGTCCTCACGTTGCTTATAATCCAGAATAAAGCCGGCGTGTTCCACCGGCATTCCAAGATTAACCAACTGATCGAACACTACCTCAATGACTTCATTCAGCTCCTGGCTTTGGTGCATGGCCAGGGCACGGGCACGCACCCGCTCCAAAGCCAGCTCGATCTCCGCCTCCCGGGCTTGCTGCTCTGCCTTCTGGAGGTCGAGGAAGCGGGTGTAGGCTTGCTCGAAGACCTTGGCAAAGCGCGGGAAGATATGGCTCTCTTCAAAAGGTGCCAGGGAAGAGACCAGCAAATAGCCATTGCTAAAGGAGGCCCCGTAATCCAGTTCCCAGGTGGGCGTGGTTACATCATAACCCTTTGCGGCCACCTCCTCCATGGCTTTTTTAAAGGAGGGCAGGGTATACATTTTATCAAAATGCTCCTGTATATAGTCTTCGGGAATTTCTATGGAAAACAGGTCCTTTCCGGATTTCCACTGATCATAGCGGTACTGGTGGATGTAATCCAGGTCCACGGGCACTTGAAAAGGGGAAATCATACCCTTGTCTGCCAGGCTGTGCCATTGTTCCACCACATTCTGGTCTTTGTCGCAAAGGACGATGCCAAAAGCAAACAAATCTCCTCCTAAATTCTTCATCTCTTCGAACAAGATGGACGTCACGTGAGACAAGTCCTTACTGGAACGCATACCCATGGTATGGGTACGGACTTTTTCCAGGGCCGTTTCGATCTGTGCTTCCCATGCCCGGGCTTCTGCTTTT
>CAZEQO010000111.1:0-9672 GCA_964514365.1 uncultured Robiginitalea sp.
GACATCCTTCAATGGTGCCCTGGGCAATCCGTAACTCCCTCAACACCAATTCAGCGCTCCAAGGAAAGCCAACCTTCCGCATTTCCCTTGCAGTAAGCCGGCCTTCCTTCAGGGCATGGAAATATTTGGAATCATGCGCCCTCAGGATATCATCTTCGGAGGGCATGCCCGGTTCAAAAAAGTTTTCGGGCGTGCAAGTACCTTCGTGCAGGAGTTGCTGGGGAAGCAACTCGTATTTATGCATGGGAAAGCGATGCCCCTCGGGAAGGGGGTGTTTGTAAATGGGATGATAGGCTATTTTGAGCAAGTCTGTCAGCCTCAGGTAATCGGGGAACCATTGGCAGAAGCTACGTCTTCCGGGGTGACAAAAGTGAGTTTCCCATCCGGATTCTCCGCCAGGAGCAGCATACCCTGGCTTTCCACCCCCCGTAAGGGCCTGGGGGCCAGATTGACCAGCACGGTTACTTTTTTGCCGATCAGGGACTCCGGTTCGTAGTGTTCCGCAATACCCGAGATAATAGTCCGGGTATCCAGCCCGGTGTCGACTTTCATCACGATGAGCTTTTTGGTCTTTGGCATTTTCTCGGCACTGATAATGGTGCCTACGCGGAGATCCATTTTTGAAAAGGTTTCATAATCGATGGTTTCCTTTTGAGGCAGGAGGGGCGTATCTGACATTTCATTTTCTTTTTTAGTCTGAATGAGCTTATTGAGTTGGGCGTCAACTTCTGAATCTTCAATTTTTCGAAAAAGCAGTTCAGCAGGACCAATCTGATGCCCTGAAGGCAGGGTATCGGATTTTTCGGTGAGACTCTCCCAAGAAGGGAGTGTTTCCAGAGATTTAAAATTTAAAATCTTCTTTAATTTTTCAGAAGTAAAGGGCAGGAATGGCTCGGCAAGTACAGCGAGTCCCGCCGCCAATTGCAGGGCTGTATTCAATATTGTTCCCACGCGCTCCCGATCTTCTTTAATGACTTTCCAGGGTTCTTCCTCGGCCAGATATTTATTACCCAGACGAGCCAGGCTCATCAGTTCCTGAAGCCCTTCCCGGAAACGGAACCGCTCCAAACTTTCAGAAATCCGCTCTGGAAAATCTGAAAGAGCAGTCAACACCTCCCTATCAGTTTCACTACTATCGGTGGCTGGGGGTATGGTTCCATCGAAGTATTTATGGGTCAGGACGACAACGCGGTTCACAAAATTCCCAAAAATGGCGACCAGTTCATTATTATTCCGGGCCTGGAAGTCCTTCCATGTGAAATCATTGTCTTTGGTTTCAGGGGCATTGGCGGTAAGTACGTACCTCAGGACATCCTGCATGTCCGGAAAATCCTGCAGGTATTCATGCAACCAGACCGCCCAGTTTCTCGAGGTAGAAAGTTTTTTGCCTTCGAGGTTTAAAAACTCATTTGCAGGAACATTGTCTGGAAGGATATAGTCCCCGTGCGCTTTGAGCATACTGGGAAAGATGATACAGTGAAATACTATATTATCTTTTCCTATAAAGTGAAGCAGGCGGGTTTTGGGGTCTTTCCAATAGGGTTCCCAGTCTTTTCCTTCCCGGGCAGCCCACTCCCGTGTTGATGAAATATAGCCAATGGGGGCGTCAAACCAAACGTAAAGGACTTTTCCTTCTCCCCCGGGTACGGGGACGGGAATACCCCAGTCCAGGTCCCGGGTTACGGCCCTCGGTTTGAGTCCGTCATCGATCCAGGATTTGCACTGTCCGTAGACATTGGGTTTCCAATCCTCTTTATGCCCCTCCAGGATCCATTGTTTTAAGAAGCCTTCATACTGGTCCAGGGGAAGGTACCAGTGACGCGTTTCTTTTAACACCGGAACAGCCCCGGTAAGGACGGATTTGGGATTGATCAGATCTGTGGCGTTCAGGGAAGAGCCGCATTGCTCACACTGGTCTCCATAGGCTTCTTCATAACCGCATTTCGGACAGGTTCCTGTAACAAAACGGTCGGCCAGAAATTGTTCGGCTTCCGCATCGTAGAGTTGGGCCCGGGTTTCTTCCACAAAATCTCCCTGATTGTAGAGATCCTCAAAAAAATCAGAAGCGGTTTCTTTATGGATACCTGAAGAGGTTCGGGAATAGTTATCGAAGGAAATCCCAAATTCCTCAAAAGACGCTGCGATCATGTAGTGGTACTTATCGATCAATTCCCGGGGGGTTACCCCTTCTTTTTTGGCCTTCATCGGGATGGCTGCTCCGTGCTCGTCACTACCGCACACGAAAAGGACATCTTTTCCGGATAATCGCAGGAAACGACAGTAGATATCAGCAGGGACATAAACCCCTGCAAGGTGGCCAATGTGAATAGGGCCGTTGGTATAAGGCAGGGCGGCGGTGACTGTGGTCCTTGAAAAAGAACCCTCCTGTTGGGTCATAAGTTAGTGCTATGGAGCACAAAAATAACCAAAATTAAAAGGGAGTTAGGAAACCATAAGGGATTTCGCCATTTTCTGATCCCGAACGCTGATGCGATAAATGTATTTTCCGGTAGCGAGATGTCTGGGAACGCGGTCGCGCACATTGATATCCAGACTGCCACCCATCAGCATTTCATTGTACAGTGTGGCGACTTTCTGACCGAGAATATTAAAAAGGGTAACATCTACATGGGCCGAAAAGGGCATCTCCAGATGGATATGCGGATTTGCTTCTGTGGGGTAGAAAGGCATGTGTACAATACCTTCTGCCGGGTCACCATCAGGGAGTACGGGCAGGGGATCTGGATCCGGACCTGAAGTTGGCGGAGTATGGGGTTCATCGTCATAGGCAATGTCTGGAAATTCGACACCGCTACAATTGAAACCGAGGTTTACAGGGGTGTAGGGATGTCCCAATAAATGCTGTTCCACCAAAGGAATGGGAACACAGAGCCATTCAGCCAAAACGGTGGCGTAGAGGTCCCTAAAGTCCATAGTATATTCCAGATTTCCACGGTTGTTGGGGCTTTCCAGGGATGGGTGTTCGCCTACAAAAGCGCTTCCCTGCAAACCGGAACCAAAGAAGAGCGTAGGTGCTGCTTTCCCGTGATCCGTACCGTTGGAACCATTTTCGAAGATCCGTCTTCCGAATTCTGAAAAGGTCATACTGAGTACCTTATCATCCTGCTGGGTAAAGGACAGGTCTTCGTAAAAATTGTTTACAGCCACCGAGAGATTGGTCATCAGCCGCTCGTGTGCCAGGGGCTGGTTTCCATGGGTATCAAATCCTCCCATGGAGATCATGTAGACCTTAGTGCCTAAATTACCTTTGATCAAACGGGCCAAAAGGGCGAGTTGGCGTGCAAAATTATTGTCCTGGTATTCCACTTCATTCTGACCCCGCTCATAGGCATCGTGGATAACACCCGAGTATTCGTACGTGGTATTGGCCACACCCCTTAAGAATCGGATCTGATCGCTATACATGCAATCTCCGAAGAGTTGTGGATCCATATTGTATTGTACTCCGGTTTCAGCGATTTCTTCCAGCTGATCGATATTGGAAGTCACAAAGGCGTAATTGGTTTCCTCACCTTCGAAAACGAGGTTTCCAAAATTGCCGATTTGGACGGCTGCCGGAGCCGCCGGGGGATTAATCAGGTATTCCGGGTAGATATTTTCAAAGTAACGCCCCATCCATCCTGTGTTGAGTCCACTGAAACCTGTCGTTTCAAGGTCGGTGTTGGCGTAAATGTCAGAACCGGTAAAATGAGAGAGGCTCTGGTTTTGGTAACCCACACCGTGAACCGCTTTAAACTGCCCTTCTCCCCAGAGGCTTTCAAGGGCTTGCATATAGGAGGGAATCCCAAACTCATCGGTCAGTTTGATGATTTTACTCTCCGGGATATAAATATTCGGCCGGGCATTGGCATAACTGTCGTATTGTTCGATAGGGATAACCGTACTGAGTCCGTCGTTTCCTCCAGAGAGTCGGATCAGGATCAGGATCCCATCTCCCTCTGCATTGGCGATTGCGGAGGTCAAAGGGGAAGGGGAAGATGCAGAAAGGACGTTGCCACCCAGCATCAGGGAACCCGATCCGGCAATTCCAAGGGCCTGAAGAAAGGAACGCCGACTCCAGACCGTGTGCTCCTGATCGTGTTGAGCGCGTTTATTCCTCGGAATTGGGTTATGAGAATCACACATAGTAGTAGGTTTATTTTAACTGGAATTCAGGTTGTCGTGCCAAATGCAAGAGCAGCAGGAAGACTTGTTGAGGCACTTCCATACTTACCGCGAGCATCCATAAACCCAAACCACCGTCCACGTAATCCGGGCCGTAGTAGTTCCCGGGGACGTCCTCTATTTTAAATACTGACAAGGCGTTTTCAAACTCCTGATCCGTGAGCAGGCCCTTTGGTAGAAATTTATCTACCAGGGCCCTTACCACGGTTTCGGGGTTACTTGTATTGCTGTTGGCCGCTCCTACAACATCCATGGCAAGCGTGCGGAACTGTTCGGGGTTTTCCTGGAAATACCCTTGTATCAGGACCTCCATGGTGAGCCAGCGCCCTATCATGAAATTCGTATGGATCCAGCTTCGGTCGCGCTGCCAGCCCGCCACATCTATCGGATCAAAGAGTTCCTGACCCAATAACCTGGCAGATTCCCGGGTAAAGGAGAGCGTGGTTTCTGAAGCGCTGAAGCCGGTTTCGTCAATAAAATTCAGGTAAAGATCAAAAGGACTTTTAATTATTACCCCAATGGCATTTTCATCGAAGAAGTGTTGGCTTTTAAAAAGTTGGGAGAGTACGGGCGCGAGTTCAAAATCATTTGAAATAAAGGTTGTGGCCATTCCGGAAATGATGGTTTGGGCATTACCCGCGTCATCGCTGGAGTCCGGATGTACAAAAAATTCATAAAGCCTTTGGCATATGAATCTGGCAATTTCCTGGGGACGCTCCTGAAAGAGAATGTCGATAACATCGTCGTATCCCCAGTTCCCGGTTTGACCCAGGATAGTCTTGGGCCCGCTGTCAAAAGCAGTTTCATCAAAAAGGACGGGGGTCCATCGAACTTCTCCGCGTTCCGTGTATCCCGAAAGGGCTTTTGAGGTTTCTACAACGTCCTCTTCGGTATACCCATTGCCTTCTCCAAGGGTGAAGAGTTCATACAACTCCCGGGCGTAGTTCTCATTCGGGTTCCTCCCATTATTAAAAGCGCCATCGAGATAAAACAACATGGCATTGGTCAACCCGATTTCATGTACAAAGGTTTTGAAATTACCCAGGGCATTGCGCTGTAGGCAGTTGACGTATTCATACAGGAAGGCGGGACTGTCATAGACATCGAGCTCGGTCACAAAGTGATTGTGCCAGAAAAAACTGAGGCGGTCTCGTAAGGTATTGGTCTGTAATTCCCGGATGTAATCCAGGGCCAGGGTATCGATCTGAGTCCGTATTACCGCGCGCCTCTGGTCGTTGTCAGCCGGGTAGTTGTCCTGATTCCAGGTGGCCCATTCCGGGGCCGGAATCGGAGGAAGGGCCAGGGCCTGATTAATAATCAAATCCACTAACTGGTCAGCGGACTGACCTTCAGCCTGATCTATGGTTTGTACCGAAGCACCAAAACCAGCTCTTCTGTACAGGTGCTGTACCTGCAACCGGTCCAGTGGACTTGTATTGAGGGCCAGTGGAGCGGTATTACAATTCACGAAATACTCCATCGTCATAGCGTGCTTTAAGCAGGTTCTTCAGGTTAGGGACTCTTTCTAAACGTCAGTCAAATGGCGATAGTATCCCGTATTGTATTTTTTCGATAAAGGGCAGGGCGAAGATATGTTCACTGCTATATTATTGCGGTGAAATACCTTTTTTTTCGATGAATGGTAGCTTTTTAGCAATGAATCGTGGAAAAAAGACCGTGGCTGCCCACTATAGACAAGGGTTAGATGGAGAAGAAGCTGCGGTGGCTTACCTGTGCGCCAAGGGATATGAAATCTGGGGTCGGAATTACCGTTTTCGAAGGGCTGAAATCGATATTCTGGCCTTCATGGACGGAGTATTGGTTGTCGTTGAAGTCAAAACCCGAACCAGGGGTTTTTATAAGTCGCTCTCCCATACCGTATCCCCTTTAAAAATTCAACGCCTGGTGCGGGCAGCGGATCATTATATAAGGGCAAACGGTCTGGAAATCGAGGTGCGTTTTGATATTATCCAACTCTGTGGAAAACCGGGAAATTACGATATAGTCCACCTTCGGAATGCTTTTTATCACTTCTGACCGCTGTTGTGATCAGAAGATACCTCATCCTTTGATATATCCCTCGAGTTCTTTGATGGCAGGGGTTTCCCCAACTTTACCACCGGCTTCGATAACAGAATTTCCATAGACACGGATGGTGGATTTTATAAAATCTGAAGCCTCAGCTTCATAAATATTGTCTACATACTTCTGAGGGTTCCTGTCTATGTAGGGAAACCATGTGCTGTGAATCTGTATCATAATTCTATGGCCTTCTTTAAAAGTGTGAAGGACATCCTGAAGCCTGAAATTCACATCGTCAATTTCGCCAGGAACGAAGGGTTCAGGGGTTTCAAAACTATTTCTGAAACGCCCCCTGAAAACTTCGGAGCGCACCAGTTGTTGATATCCCCCCATCACCACATTTTTGGGGTTGTGATCGTATTGGGGATGATCCTGTGGATAAACGTCGATCAGCTTTACGATAAAATCCGCGTCGGATCCCGTCATGGACACTTTTAATTTTGCCATGATTTCTCCTGCAATCGTTTTAGGGTCGGTAAGGGGAGGGGTTACAAAGGTCAGTACATCGGGTCGGCGGGAGGCCTCTCTCTGGTCATCACTCATAAAACGGCGGGGGGTAAAGGTGAGCCCTTCTGTCTGAGAGGTATAAGGCACTGGTTTGGCGGGGTCACTCACATATTCAAAAACAGCTTTTTCATCCTGGGGCGTATTCAGGGAGAGCGTGCCGTTTTCCCCGAAATACAACGAGACTGGGGCAATCGACTCTGGGGGCCACTGCTGAAAACTCTTCCATTCTTTTGTACCGGTATCGAACATATAGGCTTCCGGAAGGGGTTTTTCAGCGGTTCCTTTTAGGTGATGGTTAAAAAACCGGCGTTCCACTTCTTTCTGGTAATGCGTTGAAATACTATCGCCAAAATAGATATGGTTATGGGTAGTTTTACCGCGTTCCCGGGCCCAACCCCCATGATCCCAGGGCCCCATGACAATAATATTCTGAGCTTTCGGACTACTGGACTCAATGCGTTTGTAAATGTTGAGCGGGCCATAAAGGTCCTCAGCGTCGAACCAGCCTCCAACCGTCATTACGGCGTGGTCCACATCTTTAAGGTGCGGCAGGATATTTCGTTTTTGCCAGAATTCGTCGTAGTTGGGATGGGAGATGATCTGTTGCCAGAAAAAATTGTCGGAATGATAGTTTTCGGTAATGTTTTTTAGCGGCCCCATATTCAGATAAAAATCGTATCCGTCCGCCGGTGGATTTTCATAGAACCGTTTGATTTTATCCATATACCAGGGATCCCTCGTGCGCCCTTCTTTCTGATACCCAAACACAGCGAAGGCTGCCGTATAACTCTGCAGGTAGGCTCCCTGATGGTGAAAGTCATCAAAGAAAAAATCTGAAATCGGCGCCTGTGGAGAGGAAGCTTTGAGGGCAGGATGGGCATCGGGTAGCGCGGCTGCGGTGTAAAACCCCGGATAAGAAATGCCGTACATGCCTACCTTCCCATTGTTGTTGGGGATATTTTTTATCAGCCAGTCGATGGTATCCCAGGTATCGGAACTCTCGTCTATGTCTTGTTTGTTTTTTGGATTATTGCCCGGAATGTTGGGCCGCATATTATCAAATGTCCCATCGCTCATATAGCGTCCGCGAACATCCTGGTACACCAGGATGTAGCCATCCCTGACAAGATACGATGAGGGGTAACGACTTACCTGGTAATTGGTGTAATTGGAAGCGTTGTAGCAGGTACGGTTCATCAGAATAGGAAAATCGGAGCCCTTGTCTTTAGGCGTGTAAACCACCGTAAAGAGTTCAACGCCATCCCGCATGGGAATCCGGTATTCCTTCAGATCGTAATGCTGCACCATGTAGAGGGAATCAACGTCCTGACTGAACGCCGGGCTCAGGGTAAATACAAAGCCGAAAACGAGGTAAAAGAGATATTTCATCTGTTTGGGTTTCTTAAGACTTACAATATAGGTATTTCGCGGCATTCCCAATCGGGTAAAAACCGCGAAATCTATTTGTGGCAGGAGCGTGAGGGCCGGTCGACCGATTCTAGACTGACGGAACTTCTGCACCCTCCGCCAGCGGCTTCATAATCCCGAGGGCCCCCTGCACCGAATGGATATCCGGGGCGGTGATCAATAATCGCAAGCCTTTCCTGGTTTGCTTTTCTTTCAGACGTCCCCTTCCGGGATTGGCCTGCAGGTACCTCAGAATATTCCCGAAGCGCTCGGTCTGATAAAAATCAGACTGTTGATCGGCGATGAAATATCCGATAAAACTGCCCTTTTTGAGTACCAGTTTTTCGATGCCCAGATCGGAGGCCATCCACTTCAAACGTACAGAATCCAAAAGGTCTGAAGCTTTTTCGGGAATTTGGCCGAAACGATCCTGCAATCGGGCCCGGAAGGCTTCGAGTTCTTCCGGGCCGGACATTTCATTGAGCTCGGTATAAAGCCTCAGACGCTCGGAAACGGAATTGACAAAATCGTCCGGGAATAGCAATTCAAAATCTGTGTCGATTTGTACTTCCCTGACAAACGGCCCCTTGGCACCAGATTCTTCCTGATAGAGGTCTTTAAATTCTTCTTCTTTTAATTCGGCAACCGCCTCTGCCAGGATTTTTTGATAGGTTTCAAACCCGATTTCATTGATAAAACCGCTCTGCTCTCCCCCCAGGAGATCCCCAGCACCGCGGATTTCCAGATCCTTCATGGCGATATTGAATCCGCTGCCCAGCTCTGTGAATTGTTCCAAAGCCTCCATGCGTTTTCGGGCTTCAGGCGTCATCACTTCATAAGGAGGCGTAATAAAGTAACAAAAAGCTTTTTTGTTGCTGCGCCCCACACGTCCCCGCATTTGGTGGAGGTCACTAAGGCCAAAACTATTGGCATTGTTTATCAGGATGGTATTGGCGTTCGCGACATCCAACCCGCTCTCGATTATGGTGGTCGACACGAGCACGTCAAATTCCCCATTCATAAAACTCAGCATGGTGGTTTCGAGTTTACGGCCTTCCATTTGCCCGTGGCCAATCCCAACTTTTGCCTGCGGGACCAGGCGTTGTATCATTCCGGCTACCTCCCTGATGTTCTCTATTCGGTTATGTACAAAAAAGACCTGCCCCCCTCTTTGAATTTCATAGGAGATCGCATCCCTGATAGTGGGTTCGTGTAAACGGATTACCCGACTCTCAATGGGATAGCGGTTTGGGGGGGGTGTATTGATGACGGATAAATCTCGGAAGGACATGACGCCGCCAATTATCCGGTTGTCTGCATTTTTCAAAACACCGGTCGTCATGTTGATGGGAATTTGCTTCTGGTCTGCGCGGTAAATGTAGATCGGACGGTTAGGAACGGTTTGTCGGGCTTCCATGACCTGTTTTAGGATGCATTGATCTTCGCACATGTTGCTCCGAAGCACTTCGAAACACTTACGCCCGATCGCTT
>CAZEQO010000112.1:0-9630 GCA_964514365.1 uncultured Robiginitalea sp.
CGTAGGGGTTCCAACCGAACTGATGGTTATGGGCAGGTTCGGGGCACTACTGCTGCGGCACTCTGAACTGATGGTTGTAAAACTGAACGGGGATGAAAAAACCCCTTCCCCACAGGCTGTAACCGACCTCACACGCCAGTAATACTCGGTATTTTCCTCCAACCTACCGGGTCTGTAACTGTTGCGAAAAACCCGGATAGCCGCCACAGGGTCACTGAATGAGGGATCAGTGGCTAATTCGAAATCGTAAGCCAAAACCAATGCCTGCTCTTGCCACTGCAACTCGGGTTGCAAACTGATGTCGATACCACCGTTCTCTGGAAAACTGAGGTTGGGGATACCGATCTCGGTATTTGTGATTGTCAGGGTCAATGGGACACTTATGCTCGTTTCGCCGTCCGTACCCCGCACTTCAAAAGGGTATGTCCCAGGGACTGCAAGGGCAGTGTTCCCTATCTCAAGCTCAATCGGGGTACCATCCGACGAGGCAGAATCCGCCGAGAAAGCAGCGGTAACCCCTGCAGGAAGGCCATCCACTTCAAAATTAACCAGGTTGTTAAAGCCCCCGAAAGTCTGGTAGGTAAACTCAAAAATGGCATCTCCTCCCTGGCAGGTTGCTTCCCGAATGGCATCAAAATACAGCAGGAAGGGCTCCTGCGTGAGTTCAAAGTCCGCACTGTTTATCGCAAAGTATACATTCTCAGAAGCCCTTACCATAAAACGGGCGAAGGGCGTAAAAACCCTTGGGATCTGAACCTTGGCCGAGCCCGTGTTCGGAAGTCCCTGCGCAATACGCAAAGGGAAACTCAATCCCCCGTCTGCCGAGAGGTAGACATCCACGAGCTGCGTATTAATCGGGGCCCCATCCGTTGCGGCGACATCCCAGTTCAGTGTCTGTACGCTGCCCATCGCATAGGTTTGGGGACTCCCCTGGCTGATCAGGCGAAATGGGCCCGCTTCCTCTTCCACCCGGACCTTAAGCAGGGTTGAATTCACTTGGCCCCCACCAGGAGCATTGTCGCGTACGGTAAGCGCAAAGTTCAATTCCCTGTCAACCGTAGCCACCGTTTCCCATGCAGATCCGATGTCGGGATCGGTCTGGGTCAGGTCTCCGGTGATTACCCTGTCCAGCCTTGGAAAATACCGTGTGGAATCCACCCGGGGCCTTAAGGATCTGAAATTAGATCCGGCGGCGTTTTCCGGTCCGAAATTTTCCCGGGTTACGACCCCGTCGTCTATTTGTTCCCAGGCATAAGTCAACAAGTCCCCTGAATCCGGGTCGGAGGCAGAACCTTCAAGTACAAAGGCCGTTCCTACAGGAATCCTGAAGTCTGTAAGCGCACTGATTTGTGGAGGGCTATTGGTCAGTACCGTGGTCTGGGCACAGGAGGTCGTGGTTACGTACTGACTGATTTGCAAGACGCTGAAATAGTGAAAATAATCATCTCCCGTGAGTTGTACATCATTGTCCTGGGTAATCCCGGCATACCCCATGATGGTTGAACCGCTTCCCGGTTCTGCCTGCACCCCCGTACCCTCACTTTGAAAAGACCAGGTGTGGTTTGCCCCGAATTGATGTCCCATTTCGTGAGCGACAAAATCCAGGTCAAACCGATCCCCTTGTGGGTCGGGCGTAGCGGCAAAGGCACTGCCCTTCCGGTCATCGATACATACAGATCCGATAAAGCCCGCGTTTCCATTCTCGGGACCCTGGTGAAAAAGATGTCCGATATCATATCCCGCAGGTCCGATCTGATTTGTAAGTACAGTTTGGACCTCGGAGCTGAAATTTCCCCCATATGGATCGGTATTGGGATCGGTGTAAATCACCTGATCCGTTTCGGGAACCAATTCCAATGCAATGGCGAGGTCCCGTTCAAAAACCTCGTTTACCCGGGTAACCGTCGCATTGATAGCTGTCAATGCATCTGTAACGGAGCCTCCGTGGTATTCAGCGTATTCCCCCGTGGTGGAAACCGCCAGTCGGTAAGTCCGTAAGAGCTGGTCATCGATCAGTTTGGCACTACTCCCCCCGGGCAGGTCTTTCGAAGTCTTGGAATCCGTTTTGCACTTCCACCCGGACAGGGTGGGTTCCAACATTTCGCGGGAAAACAAATGATAAGTCCCGCTCCTATCGGGGTCGGGTTCCAGGTAGAAGGTCTGGGATGTTTCTGTATCGACCACCATACCCTGCAGGCCTTTGGGGGAATAACTGAATCGAATTCGGGTGCTATTTGCGTCGATGGCATAGCCAATATAAGAACGGATGTCCGGATAGCGTTGCTGGAGTTCAGGGGCCATAACAGACCGTTCCTCCACTTGAAATGTGAGGGATCGGCCAGAGGCATCCGGAAAGGAGATGAGCACAGAATTTGTGCTCCCGTCCTGCAGTTTTTGCAACTCCCGGCGAAATATCGACTCTCGAAGCTCGAAAGCACGACTTCCTTCATTTTTAATACTTTGCCCGGACAGCGTTTCGCCACCCGGAGCCATGGGACGTTGCTCCCAATACAATCCGGCATCCTGTGCAAGAGTGGTAATGCAGAAAAAAAATAAGGGAATTGAAAGAACAAGACGTAACTTTGTCTTCATCAACCGGCATTTGACTGCCAAAATACGCTTTTTTATTATTCTGTATTTGTGTTAACCGTTCAAGGTCTTTCCCATTACGACAATCCGAGCCCGAGCGTTGTGACGATCGGGACGTTCGATGGGGTACATATTGGCCACCGGAAAATTCTTGAAAAAGTTATTTCAGAAGGCCGCGCTATGGGCCTGCAGTCTACCCTCCTTACTTTCTTTCCCCATCCCAGGATGGTGCTTCAAAAGGACAACAGCATCAAATTGCTCAACACCATTGAGGAAAAATCTGAAATCCTAAAGGCAATGGGTCTCGATATGCTGGTCGTACATCCATTCACAAAAAAATTTTCCCGTTTGTCCGCCACGGAATTTGTACGTGATATGCTCGTGGAGAAACTCAGGGTTAAAAAAGTCATTATCGGGTACGATCATCGCTTTGGCCGTAACCGCAATGCCAACATTAATGATTTGCGGAGTTTTGGAAACCTCTTCGACTTTGAGGTGGCTGAAATTCCGGCCCAGGAAATCGATGCAGTATCTGTGAGTTCTACAAAAATCCGCAAAGCTTTGGAAGTTGGGGATTTAGAAACAGCCACAGCCTACCTGGGATATCCTTACATGCTTTCGGGTACCGTGCAAAAAGGGTTGGGCCTGGGCCGGCAACTCGGATTCCCCACCGCAAACCTGGGTATAACGGCCAGCTATAAACTCATCCCGGCCGGGGGGGTGTATGTGGTACAGGCCCGGATCGGGGACCAGGTCGTATATGGCATGATGAACATCGGTACAAACCCCACGGTAGATGGGAGCAAACAGCATATCGAGGTGCATTTATTCGACTTCGAAAAAGACGTGTACGGACAGGCCCTGCAGGTAGAACTGCTCTACCGGATCCGGGATGAGCGTAAATTTGACTCTGTAGAAGCCCTGAAAACCCAATTGGCACTGGATCAGAAGCGCGCCCGCTCCCTAATTCAAAAGACATGATTTCCAGGTTGCTCTTCTCCCGCATGGACAACAGTCCCCTGATTATCTTCCGTATATTCTTTGGAATCCTGATCAGCCTGGAGAGTTTCGGCGCCATCCTCACCGGATGGGTTCGGCGCACCCTTGTTGAACCCGAGTTCACCTTTACCTTTATCGGCTTCGAGTGGCTGCAACCCCTTCCCGGAAATGGCATGTATTTCTATTACATACTGATGGGCCTGATGGGGATTCTGGTGACCGTTGGATACCGGTATCGCCTGAGCATGATCACCTTTACCCTCTTGTGGACGGGGACCTACCTGATGCAAAAGACGTCCTACAACAACCACTATTACCTCCTGGTCCTGATCTGTATTGTCATGTGCTTTT
This sequence comes from uncultured Robiginitalea sp., assembly GCA_964514365.1. GTDB lineage: Bacteria > Bacteroidota > Bacteroidia > Flavobacteriales > Flavobacteriaceae > Robiginitalea. The sequence goes on from CAZEQO010000112.1 coordinate 3,940, forward strand.
TCCCTGCCAATCGGGCCTATAGCATGGACTGCAAAAGGAACCCCCAACTCCGTTCAGACCAGATGTACACCGGGGTTAAATGGATTATTGTCTTCCAGCTCTTTATAGTCTACACCTATGCCTCTATCGCAAAGCTCTACGCCGACTGGTTCGATTTTACTATTATCGCACAGCTTATGGAGGCCCGTAAAGACTTTTTCCTTATCGGCCCTCCGCTTCAACTCCCGTTTGTTCATAAAATTATCGGGGTTTTCGGAATTCTCTTTGATTTGCTCGTGGTTCCCCTCCTCCTCTTTAAACCCACCCGGAAATGGGCGTTTATCGCCTCCATTTTCTTTCACCTTTTTAATTCTGTCGTTTTTCATATCGGCATCTTTCCATACCTCTCCCTGGCTTTCTGTGTCTTTTTCTTTGAACCTGAAACCATCCGACGCCTCTTTTTTAAAAAGAAACCCATCCCCACACTTTCTCCGTGGGTTCGGCCCGCCGGGGCACCTTGGATTATGGGGATCCTTGGGATCTACTTTCTGGTACAGCTGGTTTTACCCATACGCCATCACTTTATAGCCGGGGACGTGCTCTGGACCGAAGAAGGACACCGGATGAGCTGGAGGATGATGCTGAGGACCCGAAGGGGCAATCTGCAATTTCGCGTAGTGGATACGGAAACAGGGGCAGGAGAGCTGATCTCCCTTAAGAAATGGCTTACCCCGAAACAAAGGCGAAAAGTACAGGCCTACCCGGACTTTGCCTGGCAATTCGCCCAACGCCTGAAGGACCATTATTCCGCTCAGGGGCAGAAGGTCGCTGTCTATGTTCTGGGCAACGTAGGGGTCAACCGCAGGGAGTTTCATCCCTATATCGATCCCAAAACAGACCTCGCGGCCGAACCCTGGGACCCCTTCCGGCACCATTCCTGGATCTTACCTTCCCCATATAAAAAATAAGGTATTAAATCCCCGGGAACCACCCCCTTTTCTCCTTTAAGAATTGTTAGATAGTTCCTACCTTTACCCCTTAGAATATTCTCCTATGCTGCCGTTACAAACCCTAAGAGAAAACGCCGACGCCATAGCCATAGCGATGGACAAACGCGGTTTGGATGCCCGTCCGATTGTATCAAAGATCCTCAACCTGGATCAGGAACGTCGGAACCTTCAGGCGCGCCTGGACCAGACCCTGGCCGAGGCCAATACGGCGTCCCGGGAAATCGGACAACTCTTTAAGGCTGGGAAAGGTGCTGAAGCCAATGCCCTGAAAGAAACCTCCTCCCACCTGAAAGCTCAATCCAAAGAGCTTCAGGAACAGCTCGGAATTGCCGCCGAGGCATTGCAGGAAGCACTTTATCTGCTGCCTAACACCCCGAACGAGCTCGTACCCGCAGGGCAGGATGAATCGGACAATGAAACCGTCTATGAGTGGGGAGAAATTCCAAGCCTGGATACCGATGCGCTTCCCCATTGGGATTTGGCGGCAAAATACGATCTGATCGACTTTGAACTCGGGGTAAAAATAACGGGGGCGGGCTTTCCGGTGTATAAAGGGAAAGGTGCCCGCTTGCAACGCGCTTTGATCTCCTATTTTCTGGATCGGAATACGGAGGCAGGATATCAGGAAATCCAGGTACCCCATCTGGTCAATGAAGCCTCGGGTTTTGGGACGGGCCAACTCCCGGATAAAGAGGGGCAAATGTACCATGTACAGGAGGACAACCTCTACCTGATCCCCACGGCAGAAGTTCCTGTGACCAACCTTTTCCGGGATGTGATTCTGGAAAAGGCCGAACTCCCCGTTCGATATACCGCCTACACCCCTTGTTTTCGCCGGGAGGCCGGGAGCTATGGCGCCCATGTAAGAGGACTCAACCGCCTGCACCAGTTCGACAAGGTGGAAATTGTACGGGTGGAAAGCCCAGAGCATTCTTACCAGGCCCTTGAGGAGATGGTCAACCACGTAAAAGGACTTTTGGAATCCCTGAACCTACCGTACCGCATACTGCGTTTATGTGGTGGGGATTTAGGTTTTACCTCAGCGCTGACTTATGATTTTGAGGTGTATTCCACCGCCCAGAAGCGTTGGTTGGAGGTCAGCTCCGTTTCTAACTTTGAAGCTTTTCAGGCCAATCGCCTTAAACTGAGGTTTCGGGAAGGGAGTGAAAAACCCCAACTTACCCACACCCTCAATGGCAGTGCGCTGGCATTACCCCGTATTTTGGCAGGACTCCTGGAAAACTACCAGGAAGCCGGAGGGATACGCATCCCTGAGGTCCTGGTGCCTTATACAGGATTTGATCGAATTTCGTGAGCCGGGCGTAGCCGCTGGCCCTGTACAAAATGCCTTTGACAGGGATTACTGGGCTAAGGATGACAAGTTCGTATCTTTGTGAAAACCTCCTGCTGTGAAAACCTGCTTTCCCATATTGCTCTTCCTGCTTTTTGGAATACCCCTTCTGGGGCAACAGGACTTCCTGGCCCAGCAGTATTTTAACGATGGGGATTTTGATAAAGCCGTTGTCTTTTATGAGAAACTGGTAGACAATAATCCCAGACGACTCGATTATGCAGCCCAGCTGGTAAAATGTTATCAGCAATTAGAGGCCTACGACAAAGCGGTTGCTTACTTACAGGATCAAATCAGTTCGGGCAAGGCGCACCCAACGCTGTTTATCGATTTAGGCTATACGTACGATCTTATGGAAGACCTTCCAAAGAGGGACGCGGCCTACCAAAGCGCAATGGAACTTATTGAATCCAACCCGGATTATGGATACGTACTGGGTTTTAAATTTCAACAATACGCCCTGCTGGATTATGCCCTAATGGCCTACCGACGTTCCATGGAATTGAACCCCGAACTCGATTACAACACCCAGATTGCACGGATTTATGGGGAACAGGGTGAAGTAGCCCTTATGTATGAAGCCTATATGGACCTCATTTCGCAAAGGGAAGAAATCAAACCCAATGTACTGAGGGTGCTCCAGGGATTTGTCACTTCTGATCCCGAAAATGAAAATAATGTGCTGCTTCGAAAAACCTTGCTGGCCCGGGCCCAAAGTGATCCGAACCCGCTGTGGAATGAGATGCTCAGTTGGCTCTTTATCGAACAACAACAATACGGGAGTGCCCTGAGCCAGGAAAAAGCCATTTACAGGCGAAGGGAAAGCGGAAATCTCGATCGTATTAGCAGTCTGGGAAGAATTGCCGAAGAATCCAACGATCTGGAGGCCGCCCGGGATGCTTTTGAGTTTATTGAAAACCAAAGCGGGGATCGCATCGACCAGCTCAATGCAAGACTGCACCTTATTGATATCGGGCTGCTCGAAAATCCTTCTCCCAATCTGGGAAAAACCCAAAAGACCTATGAATCCCTGTTGACGGAGTACGGGTACGATGTGGCGTCCATTCAGCTGCAGATTAGTTATGCTAATTTTCTGACCTTTCGCATGGAGCAACCCGATGCAGCCATTACAATCCTGAAAAGGAGCCTGGAGCAACCATTACCCGAATACACAAAAGGGTATGTAAAACTTAACCTCGGTGACATCCTGGTCTACAATCAGCGCTTTAACGAAGCCTTAATCCTGTTTACACAAGTCCAGAAAGACCTGAAGAATGATGTCATGGGGCAGGAGGCGCGTTATAAAGTCGCACAAACGAGTTTTTACAAAGGAGATTTTGATTGGGCGCTCACCCAGCTCAAAGTACTCCGCAATTCGACTTCCCAGCTAATCGCAAACGATGCGATGCAGTTGAGCCTGATTATTTCGGACAACTCATTCGCGGATTCCACACAAACCGCGCTTCGGAAATACGCCCAGGCCGATCTCTTGTCCTATCGGAAAAAGCAGCCTGAGGCGCTGAAAGTCCTTGAGGAACTACTGCTCACGCACAAAGGGGAAAGTATAGAAGATGAGGCACTGCTGATGCAGGGCAAACTCCTGGAGGAAGTTGAGGACTATTCAGGAGCGCGTATGAGCTACCTGAAAATCACAGAGTTTTACGACGCTGATATCCTGGCCGATGATGCACACTTCAGGCTGGCCGAACTCTATCGCACAAAATTGGATGCACCTGAAAAAGCCATGGAACACTACAGGGAAATTATCTTCCGCTTCCAGGACAGTTATTATTTTCCACAAGCGCGGAAGCAATTCCGAATACTCCGGGGAGATCCGGTGAATTAATTTTTAAGGACAACACCCATGTACATTTATAATGTAACGATCAATGTAGACCCTTCCATTCACGACGCATGGCTGGAGTGGATGAATCAAACCCATATCCCGCAAATGCTGGGAACCGGAAAATTCAGCACCGCACGAATGTGTCGGGTCCTGGTCGAGGAGGAGATGGGGGGATTCACCTATGCCGTACAATATCAAACCCAAAACAGGGAGCAACTCGAAGCGTACTACGCGGAGGATGCGGCGGCTATGCGGCAGGATGGCTTTGACCGGTTCGGGGAGGCTTTTGTCGCTTTTCGTACCGAACTTGAAATTATAAGCGACCACGGATGAAAAACAGGCAGCGCACTCAAAGGCAGGGCAAAAAACACAGTAACCGCCATGAGCGCTCTGAGGTCAGACCCAAAAAACACCTGGGCCAGCATTTCCTGAAAGATACCGGCATTGCGGCGCGCATTGCAGAAACCCTCGAACTCACTGAAACTACCAATGTCCTTGAAATTGGTCCGGGAACAGGTGTATTAACTGAATTTTTACTGCAACGTCCCATAGCACTCATCGCCGTTGAACTCGACCGGGAATCTGTGGAGTACCTGCATACCCGATACATCCCACAGCTCCCGGTAGCTCAGAGAAAAAAATTTTTGGAAGTGGTGGAAGCGGATTTTTTGAAGATGGACCTGGAACCCCTCTTTTCCGGGGCGCCCTTTGCGATTACCGGGAACTTTCCCTATAATATTTCCACACAGATCGTTTTCCGGCTCCTGGAGCACCGGGATCGTATACCGGAATTCAGTGGCATGTTCCAAAAGAAGTAGCCGAACGAATCTGTTCGGGTCCGGGGAGCAAAGTATATGGTATTCTCTCTGTTCTGGTACAGGCGTTTTACAAAGCTGAATATCGCTTTACCGTTCCCCCGGAAGTCTTTGATCCGCCCCCGGCTGTCTCCTCAGGAGTACTGCATTTGGCGCGACGGGAGTCCTGGCAACTCCCTTTTGAAGAAAAAGTGTTTTTCCACGTCGTCAAATCCGCCTTCAACCAAAGACGCAAAACGCTGCGCAATAGCCTGAAAAGCCTGAATCTCTCAGAGAATCTAAAAGAAGATACTATATTTGGCAGACGCCCGGAACAACTGAGTGTTCTGGAATTTATCACCCTGTCACAGCGAATCTCGGATGACGCCCTTTAAGCTTACGGAAGAACTACTCACCTCTATCGAGGCCTCTATTGACCAGCAGGACAATACGGCCCTGAGAACAATGATGGAGGAATACCACTATGCGGATATTGCTGAAGTAATCAACGAGCTTAATGAGGACCATGCCACTTACCTCATCAAACTCCTCAACAGCGAACAGACTTCAGATGTGCTTACAGAGCTCGATGAGGATATACGGGAGGCTATCCTGGGCAACCTCTCGTCTCAGGAGATCGCCGGTGAATTGGAAGAACTCGATACGGATGACGCCGCAGATATTGTAGGGGAACTCCCAAAAGAGATCGTA
>CAZEQO010000113.1:0-1940 GCA_964514365.1 uncultured Robiginitalea sp.
TTAATTGGTTCGTTTTGAATTGTATTGATGAGCCTTGTATGGGGTTAAAAATCGCCCCATCTGGTTCACAGATCGTCAGCAATTTTCGTAAAGTGTCAACATGTTGACAACCTAATATACTACTCCAATGATGATTACGGAAACGGCGGTCGAATTAGCCTTGTTGCGCTCTTCTTTTTTTTTACTTATGAGATTTAAGGGGCTGTTTCCCCTAATGGAAAAGACGTCAGGGACCCAAACGCCGTTTCGTAACCGAATTGCCTTACAACCCATTCAGTCGTGGTTGGCCCGCATTGAAACCAAAAACCACAAAATCCCTATACCCATAAACAAGCTTGCTAACCAAAGTGTCCATGCATAGCCATCCCACAGGGTTAAAACTTCCCACCCAGCCAGCCCCCTGTAAAAAATAAAAGCTTCGGAAGTTACAAACCCAAACAAATAAAGATAAAGACCGGGCCTTGGAAAGGAGCCCAGGTTTGCATGGGAAAAGGCAAGAAACAGACCAAGACTGACCAGACCTAAAAAAGTCCAGTGTAAATACCCAATGATAAAATCCAGATACGTGGCCGAAAGTGCAGCGAAATAAGGAAATGCCGCCAGTCCCTGAAGGGCCAGCTTTAAGCTGAGCACCATCGCCATCCCGATAAATATTTTAGATTGCCTGCGGCTGCGGAGCAATTGGTCCCGTTGCTTCCACACCCATTTACCCATCGGGAGCAGTCCCAGGCCGATTCCAAGTATCCCAAGTCCTCCGATAAGGTTAACGATCCGCGGTGGGTTTATCCACAAGGCAGACAACAGGAAACTCAGGAGGATCCCAGCATGAATCCATCGCATGGAATGCTTAAAAACGGTATGGGGAAGCCGCTTTCCCGAGGACTCAAAATAATGTAACAAGATCCCCAGCAGCCCCAGGAACATCCAGGCGTTATACTGGAAGTGGAGGTAGTAGTATATCGACATACGGTACCAAACGGATGAGGAGCCCAGCGTACTCATTATGGCACCCAATGCCCAGGGGCCTGCACTTGAAACCATCATGTATATAAGGGCAGCGCGAAAACAGGTATGGCTCTGTCGGTGTATGGAGACAGGGTTCAGGTACCGATTGAAAAAATAATAATAGAAATAGGAAGCAAAAAGGAAAAGGGTGGAAAAGCAAATGGACCACAACCCATATCCCTGCCAGGGAAAGGTGGCGAGCATCCCAATCAGGGAGAGATTTGTAAACAAAAACAACCTCCGGTAGCTGCGGATGCTTTTCCGATTTTTAGGATACAAGGCATAAATGACAGTCGTCAGCCCCAAATAGACCCAACCCAGCAGGGCCAGGTGGGAATGTGTATGAACAATGTATTTATAGTTCAGGGTCGGTTGGAAAAGGACAAACCCCCTAAGGAGCAATCCCAATAAAATAGACAGCAGAAAATAGGCCAGGGCAAGTGCGGCTTGATATTTAGCATTGTCGAACAAGTAGCGCACCGGCATCCAGGGTTTAAAAATCTTTCTTTTGGGCTTTGACCTTAAGTCGCCAGATGGGCAGCAACGTCCAAAGCATCAATACTGCAGCCGAAATCATAAACCCAAGCTGGGTGCCCAGGAAATTTTTAAAAACAGCTCCTGTATAGCCCAATAAGGCCGAAATATCCAGTTTCAGCAGGATTAGTATTCGGGAAAGGTCGATGGGGTTAAATACGGTGGCTACAAGTGAAAAGGTGTCCAGGGGATACTCCTCAAAAGCGATCAGGGTAAGCAGGAAAAGCCCGTCGTAAATAACCGCCATAAACAACCACAACAGGACTGCATAACCGAAACCCTTAATCCGGTTTTCGTTGGAAAGGGCGATATTGAACGCCAGTCCGGAGAAAATAAAAGTAAGCAGTCCCCCGATCAGAATAAGCAGTGAAAAATTCAGGATGGCACCGCTTTGGAAAAGG
>CAZEQO010000113.1:1950-9521 GCA_964514365.1 uncultured Robiginitalea sp.
CAAGACTGAGGGTCAGGGAGCCTGCTACCCCCAGATACTGGCCGAGAAATATGGAAGACCGCTTCAGGGGCTGGGCCAGCAACAATTCGGTAAATTCCCGTGAATTGTAAAAGTACATGACCCCGAAGATCGTGGCAATCAGCGGGACCAGGATAATAATGATATTCATCAGCGTAATCACCGCCTTGGAGAGGTCGTTGTTCAGGAACAACAACACAAAGCCGAGTAACAGGTAGAACAGAAAATAGACATAGCTCCACCGGCTGCGCATCAGGTCGTAAAAACTGTATTTGAGAATCTTAAACATTTTGTTCTGCGCTTGTTATGGCCGCAATGGCGTGTTCCAGGTCTTTCTGCCCTGTTTTTTCCAATAGCCCGGACAGGGTCCCGGTGTAATATATCCGACCCTCCAGGAGGTATACGATCTGATCGGCTACTTCCTCCACGAATTGCATGATGTGGGTGGTGATCAAAAAGGTCTTTCCCGCCTGCCTTTCCCTCCGGATAAGGTCTTTAAGGGCGATCATTGAAGCCGGATCGAGGCCGGAAGTGGGTTCGTCCAGACCAAACAACCCTATAAGGGAGGCCTCTTCCCCCGGTTTGCTGCGCAGGTCTTTAATCATCCGGATCAGTTCCCTTACGCGGATATTTCCCGGGAAATTGGCGATCTGGGGCAGATAATTGATTTCTTCCCGGTATTTCCACTGGTTTTTCACCGGGTGCTCCAGAACCTTTATGGAGCCGCGGTCCGGAATCACCAGACCCAGAACACATTTGATAAGGGTGGTCTTGCCGGAACCATTCGGGCCCAGTACCGCATAAATCCCTCCTTCGGGGATCGTAAGGTTTACCCCTTTGAGCACTTCATTTTTGGCAAACTGCTTATGCAGGTTCTCTATTCGAATCATTGGATTATACGCATTTGGGGGTTGGGATCCGCCAGGTTGTCGGGGGTGAAAACCGGGGATACCCGTTCGGAAAAATCGATCAGGTCCATAAACAGGCTCCGAAGCAGGATCAACGTTTCCGGGGTGCGGTTTACGATATAGGAAAACAGCTTCACGGGCCGGTGGGGTACATCCCCCACTCCGTTTTTGTCCAGGTCATATCCCGAATAGTTGCTCCAGTAATTCCCCTCAAAGCTGTTGTCGTTTACATTACTGTTATAGGAGAGGTCAAAGGAATTGTACAGGAAATTATTGCGGCTGAATTCATTGGAGTAACAAGCCCCAAGTACGCGTATGGCCCAGCCATTGCTCACAAAGTTATTCTCCCTGTAGGTGATTCGGTTGGATCCCTCGACGTTGATTCCAACCGTATTTTCCTCAAACAGGTTCCCGATAATTTCGGCATCGTTTATTTCCTTAAGCAACATGCCGTAGGCGGCCGGACCCCAATTTTTTCGGAACCGGTTCCCGCTCATGCGAATGCGTTTTGAGAACATTACAGCGACCCCTGCCCCGTTATTTTCAAAAAGGTTGTCTGTGTAGATATTGTCATTGGAAAACATAAAATGCAACCCATAACGAAGGTTCTTCCGGCTTTGGTTTCCCCGAATTCGAATAGTATCTGCAAATTCAAGGTAAATCCCGTCCCTTACCCCTTCTATGCGATTGTCTGTGACCGCAATATTGTTGGAATACCACAGATGTACCCCATTACCTGAATTATATTCGTCCCGGGCAATTCCCATTATTTGATTCTCCTGGATAACGCCATGGGAGGATTTTTCAAGGAAAATTCCAAAAAACAAGTTTTCAAACCGGTTTTTCACGATGTGGAAATCTTTGCTGCGCACTACCCGAATGGCCGAATGGTCGGAGGTATAGCTCACCCCCACATTGATAATGGTAAGCCCTTCTATTCGGACACCGTCCGATACAATCCTAAAAATCTCCCCCTTTTCCTGCCCGTCGACTACAGGATTGTTTTCACCTAATAGTGTGAGTGGCTTATCGACGCGAATGTTGAATTCCGGATACATCCCTTCTTTGATCAGCAGGGTATCCCGGTCCCGGGCTGCGTCAATCCCCTGCTGAATGGTCTTTACATCACATAGTGCGCATACGGGAATCGTGTCTGCACAGACAGGGGATGTTGCCAGTAGCATCAGTGGTAGTACAAAGAAAATGCTTTTAAATACCATGTCAGCGGATAATCAGGAATCGGGAGTCCTCCCGGGCCTCTACCCGGTGGCTGACCTCTTTTGGAAAAGAGAAATCTTCAAATTGCTCGAGCGAATAGGTTTTCCCGTTGATCAAGAAATCCACGGCTCCTTCCAGGACAATAAGGAAAGTATCCCTCGGGGAGGTGTGATCCGGGAGTACCGACCCTTTCTCCAGAGTAATGCTCAATACTTCCAGCGCCTCATTTTTCAGGGGTTTTCGTACCTGCAACCCTTTTATGGGCTGGGTCTTTATCTGTTGGCCAATTTCGTACATGGTTTAATTCTTAAATCGGTTTCTAATTTCCGCCCAGGAATACACATCACCCCCGTGTTTCTCCACGGCATCCAGGGCATCCATTTCTTTTTCAAAAGCAGTCAGGAAGTCCCCCATCGGGCTTGGAATCGCTTCACTAACAAGATACGCCGCCCCGGTGGCATCCTTCAGCTCGCCAGGCTGCGTATAAGTATTGACCAGGTACAGGGCGACGGTTTGGTCATCCACCTCTTTGAGGTGGTTTAGCAGGCATTCCACGGCATCGAACTTGAACACTTTCCCCTTACGGGTAACCATTTCAGCTCCGTGTTGCTGATCCACGATGGTCATCCGGCAGAAATGGCAGGCATCCGAACCGTAGGCAATAGGCTCAGGTTTCACCTGACACCCTGCCAACAGGACGAGCATAAGTCCGAGTATGAGCACCACTTTCGGAAACCTTGTAAAAGTCTTTGAGGGAATTTGCGTTTTCATACCAGGTTCCTTCACGAGATTATTCAGATTTGGCGGCTTTCCATCCCAGATACCCCGCCACCAGGGTCAGGGTCATACCGGTAAACATCATCCAGGCCCCCGGGGCCGGCAGGGAAGTGACGTCAAAATTAAGCATTTTGACATGCCCAAACAGGGGTGGTTTGTAGGTCATGGGCGTACCATCCGGGTTTTCCAGCTTCATGATGGCATTAGGGTCGAGATTGGTCCCGTAGTCGACCATCCAGTTATTAAAATCGTACATGCCGAGCACTCCGAGTACGGACATAAGCAAAAACCAACCGAAGAACCATTTAAAGCTTACTTTATTAAAATACCCCATCACCCCAACAAGCACTCCAAGTGCGATCATGACCCCCACAATGATGGGAAAGGCACTAAATTCCCACATATCTTCGTCTTTGGGAAGGGTCCGCATCCCAATGTAGTGGTTCAGACCGTCAATATTCTGAATGTCGAATTCACTAGCGCCCCTGATCCCGTTGATATGGATGTTCATCCCAAGGGGTTCCGGATATTGGGGAGCTCCCAACATGATATTCCAAAGAGGCAGGAAATACAACCCCAGCAGGAATAACGGCCCCAGAATCATTAAGATACTCGCTTTTTTCATGGTATTTTAAGTTGCGTTTGGAAAAGGTAATCAAAGGAAAAGCGGGCAGGTTTTGCACACAGCCCGCTTTCACCCTCACTAACTAACACAATATCTAAGAACCCTCTTTATTCCCCTACCGACCAGGACAATTCCAGGTTCGAATTGGCCGGGGATACCCTTACATACCCCTGCATTTCCTGGTGTAAGGCAGAACAGAAATCCGTACAATAGAACGGCCAAACCCCAACTTGTTTTGGCTCCCAGACGATGGTCTTGGTCTGTCCGGGCATGACAAGGATTTCAGAAGTGTTCGCGCCAATGGCCGCAAAGCCATGGGGTACATCAAAGTCCTGTTCGTGGTTGGTCACGTGGAAATACACCCTGTCGCCTACCCTGATCCCTTCTATATTGTCCGGGGTAAAGTGGCTGCGTATGGTGGACAGGTATATGTGTACATCTTTGCCTTCGCGTTCTACCCGTGCATCACCGGGGGATTTGATCCCATAGGGGTGATTGTTCTCATCCAGTCTGTAAATCTTCTTGGAATTGGCCCTTAACAGGTCGGCAGGACACCCGGCCGCATAATGGGGTTCTCCATGTGTCGGGAAGTCATAGAGGAGTTCCATTTTTTCACCCGAAATATCATAAATCTGGGCAGAGTGCTCCATTTCCGGGCCTGTGGGCAGGTAGCGGTCCTTGGTGATCTTGTTCATCGCCACCACATATTTACCAAAAGGCTTCCTGGAGTTTCCACCCGGGATCATGAGGTGCCCCACAGAGTAAAAGGTGGGTTTACGGTCCACGACTTCCCAGGAGATGAAGAAGGTGGTGTAGGCGTTCCCCTTTCCGTCAAATTCGGTGTGGAGCGGGCCGAGGCCACCGCTTTTTACGGTTCCGGCCAGGACCTCCTCAAATTTCAGGATTGGGATTCCATAGGCGTCCCCGTCGAATTGTTCCCCTTCAATAGCCGCAATCATCTTGTCAAAGGAGTGAACGGTAATGTCCGCAGATAATTTCCCGGAACCAATGATGTACTGCCCTGAAGGGTCCACATCACAGCCGTGGGGCGATTTTGGGGTTGGCAGCAGGTAGACTGCCCCGGGCACCTTGGTGGGATCTACGGTAAGCACTTCATCTTTCATGGTTGAAGTGGCCATATGCCTGCTTTCGTCATAGATGTTGTGCGCATAGTTGGCGGGCATTTTGGTGCCACCGCCATTTTTCACATATTCCTCGATTTTCTGCCAGTTGATCGCTGCGATAAAATCCTTGTCGTTCTGTGAGGCATTAACCTCCAAAAGCGAGCTGGCTTCTTCGGTGTTATAGGTAGAGAAGAAGAACCAACCATGGGACTTGCCCCTTCCCGGGTGGGAGAGGTCATAGTTGAATCCCGGCATAATCACCTGGAATGCAATGTCCATGTGTCCGTGCTCGGGTTCTACATTAATAAAAGTCAGAGCGCCTTTGAAATTGCCCTTATACTCATTGATGGGCATGTCCCGCTGGGGTACCGGAACCGAAAACCGTGTTCCCGCTACCACATATTCGGTATTCTCCGTAATGAAAGAGGAACTGTGGTTCCCCGCACTGTTGGGGACTTCGATGATTTCCTCGGTTTCAAAGGTACTCAGACTTATACGGGCGATCCTGGGGGTGTTGTTTCCGTTTATGAAAATCCAGCGTCCGTCCAATTCCCCATTCGTTTGGGAAATATCCGGGTGGTGGGCATCGTCCCATGGAATAAATCCATGTGAGGTATTCAAAAGAGGTATGGTTTCCTCGGAGTACCCGTACCCCGAAGTGGGGAATTGGGAGAAAACGGGTATTTCCTTGAACATCCTGCCGGATGGAAGGCCATAGACCGTAAGGTTTCCGCTGTATCCTCCGGAAAGGAAGGCATAATATTCGTCCTGCTCGCCAGGGGCCACATATACTTTTTCAGCTGCGCTTGAAGACAGGGCGCCATTGGTGGCACTTCCTCCCCCCTGGTTACAGCCGGAAAAAAGCAGCGCCAACCCGGAAAGCGCAATTCCTAATTTTAAGGTATATCGTTTCATCGTTCTAAAAATTATTTAGTTAGTTGTTTATTCTTGTGGGGGTAGCATGACCTTATCCACCACATGGATAATCCCATTGCTCGCCGGAACACTGGCGATTATTTTAGCGCCACCGACATAGACATCGTCTCCTTTGACTTCCACGGGGACATTCTGGTCATTGGCCTGCCCCAGCTTCTTGAACTTTTTAAGGAATTCCTTGTCGTAATTTCCCGGGGTTACATGGAATTTGAGGATGTTGGCCAGCGCATCTTTGTTCTCAGGCTTCAAAAGGTCCTCCACAGTTCCCGCAGGCAGGGCGTTAAAGGCATCATTGGTGGGGGCAAAAACCATCAATGGCCCTGCGTTGACCAGCGCATTCTCCAGGTCGGCTGCCTGTACGGCCGCTACCAGTGTAGAATGGTCCGGTGATTTCACGGCAATGTTCAGGATGTTAGGTGCCGAGGCGTCATCCTCGATAAAGGCCTGGCCTTGTTCCTTACTCACCTCAATCCCCGTACTTGTATCAGCAGAGGAAGAAGATTCCTTGGGGTCTGACTTGCACCCGAGGACCAGAAGGCCCATCAAAAGGACAGACCAAAAAATGGATTGATTGATTGTTTTCATGTTGCGTTATTAAAGGGTTCTGAAATATTCGAGTACAGCACGGGCCTGCTCCTCGGTAAGCCCCTGGTTCGCCATGGGAGAGCCGTTGAACTCTATGAGCAGGTCTTTGGCCAGCGGGTCTTCCTTAACCATTTTCTCCGGGGCCAGGATCATGTTCATAACCCACTCCGGGGTACGACGCTCCAGGATGCCGTTAGGGGCCGGCCCAATAAATTTCTTTCCAATTCGGTGGCAAGCGAGGCACATCTGGTTATAGACGGCTTCCCCCTGGGCGGCCATTTCAGGATTTATTTCTGCGTCGAGATTCATTGCAGTGATGGGGCCGACCCCTTTGTTTTTGAGGTCTACCCGTTCGGAAGCTTTTACACCTGCAGTCTCCGGTGTCGCTGCCTTGGTATCTGCCTCGGAACTTTTACGTTCTATCTTAAATCCTTCCGATTGTTTTTCCTCTTTTTTCTCACCGCAGCCCAGGGTCATCAACCCGGCAATCAGTGATAAGCTTATTAGAGTCTTTTTCATTTTTATGGTTTTATATACGCAAATGTATCAGGGGTACACTTCGAAAAACATGATATATATCATAAAAAGGATAATAATATCTTTTTATCTATGTTTTTAATTTCCTACTTTAGATTCATGATTTCCAATTCTGCCAAATACGCGATAAAAGCCATCATTTATCTCGGGCTTCATTCGAACAAATCGAAGAAAATACTGACCCGAGAAATGTTCGATGAGATCCAGGTTTCTGAATCCTATCTCGCTAAAATTCTTCAGGAACTCGCGCGTCATGGGATCATTTCTTCCACTAAAGGAAGGAATGGGGGGTTTTACCTTTCGGAAGAGAACCTGGAAAATTCCCTCATGGATGTTGTCCGTGTTGTTGATGGGGACCAATCCGTCGATTCCTGTCTGTTGGGGATCAGCCATTGCAACTTGAAGAACCCATGTGCGCTGCACGATACGGTCGGAAAAGGAAAAACCGAATTCAATCGGAAACTGGAAAACGCGTTAATAAAAGAGGTCATTTCAAAATTGAAGGGCAAAGAGGTTTATTATCCTTTATAGACAACGGCATTGTATTAATATCGTAAAAGTCTGTAGATTCATCAAAATTTGGTTCAGGCACTTAGGTCTAATTTTATTAGATTTACTCGAATACCAAATCAACCCAAAATCCAACATTAAATAGGTTCACAGATCGTCAACATCTTGTATTGATTTACTGAAACCCCCGTATAGCGGGCGTTTCGAGAAGAGGGTTTAAATCCTGGCGTGGTCACTAAAATTTGTATTGATTTAATACCAAAACCCAGCAAATGATTTGATTTGCTGGGTTTTGGCATTTTAATTGATTCATTTTGAATTGTATTGATGTGC
>CAZEQO010000114.1:0-9459 GCA_964514365.1 uncultured Robiginitalea sp.
AGGTATTCAGGGACTGGTGCTCGATCTGCGTGACAACGGAGGAGGATCCCTGAAAACGGTAGTCGATATGGCCGGCTTGTTTATTGAAGATGGCCCTATAGTCCAGGTGCGGTCGTCTGCCAAGGACAAAGAAATCTATGAGGACAAGGATGAGCGTATCCAATGGGATGGACCCCTTGTCATCCTGGTCAATGAGCTTTCCGCTTCTGCTTCTGAAATACTGGCGGCCGCCATGCAGGATTACAAACGCGCGGTAGTGATCGGTAGTAAGCAGACTTTTGGTAAGGGTACGGTTCAAAACCTGATTCCCCTTGAGAGTATTGTCCGGAGTAATGAATATGGAGACTTGGGAGCTATTAAACTCACCACTCAAAAATTCTACCGTATCAACGGAGGTTCTACCCAATTAAAAGGGGTGGAGAGCGATGTTGTGGTGCCGGACCGCTATAGTTATATAGATCTGGGGGAACGCGACCAACGAAATCCTTTGCAATGGGATAAGATCAGCCCTGCGGATTACAAGGCCTGGGATGGGTATATCGATTATGAGGCGACCATTCAACAGAGTACCGCCCGAATGAAAAACCACCCGCAAATTGCCCTTATTGAGGAGAATGCGCAATGGCTTAAAGAGCAACAGGATGAATCCCTGGTTTCTCTGCAATACGAAGGATATCTGGAACGCGAACGCCAGAACAAGGAGAAATCGCAGTACTTCAAATCGAAGATGGAATACGATTCCAAATTGAATTTCAGCTCTCTGACCTATGAACGCGAACTGTTTACCCAGGATTCTGTTTTAAGGGAAAAACGAAACCGCTGGCACAAGAATCTGGCCAAAGATGTCTATGTGGAAGAGGCTGTCAATGTCCTGGAAGATCTGAAGGTCAATAACTTTAAAAAGGGAAAATTAGCCAGCCGGGTGCAGGGCTAATTCCGGGTGATCGGGCAGTGCATATTTCCTGAATAGTCACTCTCACAAGAATTGAATTTTTGGGAATCCCCCAAATTCTCTAGTTCTCACGGATGGGAAGAAGACGGATCTCCAGGCAAACATGGACCTATATAATCCTCTTCTGGATTGTGGTCATTGGTTTTTGGTGGCTTGAGAGGAATGTTTTTCAGGATACGTATGAATCCGAATCCGCCCCTGTACAGGCCATAGGTTTTCCCGAAGCCTACATCCCCTCTTTTGAAGGAGGCGAACTCATTATCCACGATTATTTTCGGCTTTCCTACGCTGAGCAATACGAACAGGCGGCGTGGGTAGCCTATACCCTGGACAAGGCCCACCTTTCGGGAACTACAAGGAAACGACCGTATTATATTCAGGATCCCATGGTCAGCACGGGTTCTGCCGACTGGCGGAACTTC
The DNA here is from genome assembly GCA_964514365.1 of uncultured Robiginitalea sp. Taxonomy (GTDB): domain Bacteria; phylum Bacteroidota; class Bacteroidia; order Flavobacteriales; family Flavobacteriaceae; genus Robiginitalea. The sequence goes on from CAZEQO010000114.1 coordinate 1,375, forward strand.
AAGGGTTCGGGCTACGATCGGGGCCATCTGTGTCCGGCCGGAGATCGTAAATTTTCTGAAACCGCCTACAATCAAACCTTTTACACCAGTAACATCAGTCCTCAGGATCGGCAATTCAATGCCGGGATCTGGAATGAGCTCGAACAACAGGTGCGGCGCTGGACCCGAAGGTATGGCAGGATCTATGTTATTACCGGGGGCGTACTGAGGGAAGGGTTGAATACCATAGGGACGGAGGGTGTGGCCGTGCCCGAAGCGTATTACAAAGTGGTCATCCGTGGGGAGGGAGCTGATATTCTCGTAATTGCGTTTCTGATTCCAAATGCCGGTACGGCTCTTCAGCCTGAGGCATTCCTGATCTCCCTGGATGATCTTGAAGCGTTGACGGGTCTGGATTTTTTTTCGCAGTTATCTGAAAAGGCCCAGCAGTCTGTTGAAAGCACCGTGGATTCAGGTCCGTGGAGTTTCTAATTCCACTCCTTCAACCTGTTGGCATCCAGGCGGAGAAAAATAAAGAGCAGCAGGGTAAAGCCGATTAAACCGGAACCTCCATAGCTAAAGAAAGGCAGGGGAATCCCAATGGTGGGCAACACCCCGATCACCATTCCGATATTGATAAAATAGTGGATCAGGAGGATGGATACCACACCGTAGCCGTACATTCGGCTAAAAGGGTTTTTCTGACGCTCGGCAAGGTGTACCAGACGCAACAGCAGTATCGTAAAAAGGAGGACGACGGCACTGGTGCCCAAAAAGCCCCATTCTTCACCCACCAGAACCCCCCGGATTCTATAGCCTTTTCAGACTGGTATGTATTGTATCCGATGGTCTTTCGGATTTCTTCGAGTTTATCGGGGTCTTTTTCCAGGCGCAGCCAGAGGCTGAAGCGGTCCCGGTGGCGTTGTTCAAATACGTTTTCAAAGACAAAATTAGCCGAGAGTGAAAAGGCCAGGGTCAGTACGTAAAACCCGATGACCGGAATCAGGGGAATCCGTACGGATGGTTTTTTCAGCAGGAAGATGATACCCACGATCAGCGCCAGGCCTATGGCTACCCAAACGGACCCGAACATCAGGGTGCAGATAAATATGAGGATCGCGAGAAACCCAATGGCAAGGTACCACAAAGGCAGCCCTTCCCGGAACAGTACAAAGATGAGGGAAAAAAACACCAGGGCACTTCCCGGATCGGGCTGGGGAATGACCAAAAGCGCGGGCAGGAGTATAATCAGCAGGGACATCATCTGGTCTTTGCGCCTTTTGATGTCGGTCTGGATGTCGCTCAGGTATTTGGCCAGTGCCAGGGCAGTAGCTGTTTTGGCCAACTCGGAAGGCTGCAGGTTAAAAAACCCAAGGTCGTACCATGAAGTGGCCCCTGCAATGGTCTTCCCAAAGGCGAAAAGGCCGAGTAGCAGGACCAGGGCAATGATATAAAAAACACTGGAAAAGCGTTCGTAAAAACTGGCTTCCAGGGCCATGACAAGCACGATAAACACAAGGCTGATGCCTATAAACATCAGCTGTTTTCCATACAGTTGGCTCGTGTCAAAAATGGAAGTGCTCTCTTCGGTAAAGGTGCTGGAATATATATTGACCCAACCCATGGCCAGGAGCAGGAAAAAGATCAGGACGCAAACCCAATCAACCCGGCGCAGGGCGCTGTTACCAGACATACTCGTTGATCTTGAATTCGGATCCGCTGTAGGGTTTCGCGTACTCGTCCTCGAGCGTTTTTTCCAGCATGCGTTTTTCGAGATCTTTTCGGCTGATTTCCCCCTTGATGTATTTTTCAATCATCAGGGATGCGATGTGGCCCGCATAACGTGCACCGTAATATCCGTTTTCGATATAGACTGCGATAGCAATCTGTGGGTTGTCAACCGGGGCAAAAGCTACAAATACGGAGTGGTCCGTAAGTTGGGTGCGGACTCCTTCAATTCGGGTATAATTCTCCACTGTTCCCGTTTTACCGGCGATTTCTATCCCGGGGACCTGCAGCCATTTTGCGGTTCCTTTAGCATATACATCGGCCATCCCCTGTACCACGGGTTCAAAGTGTTCCGGATCGATTGTGGTGTATTTTCGTTGGGTGAATTCCGGGTTGTCAATAGTCTCATCTCCGATTTTCTTTAAAAAGTGGGGTGTGTAATAAAATCCCCTGTTGGCGATGGCGGCTGTCATATTAGCCAATTGAATGGGAGTGGCGGCCACTTCCCCCTGGCCTATGGCATTGGAGATGATGTAGGTGGATGTCCAGCGGCCATCCCCGTATACTTTGTCGTAATAGGCTTTATTGGGAATCCGGCCGGGCCTTCCGGTGGGAAGGTCATAGCCCAGGTAATCACCCAGGCCAAAACTCTTCATGTGTTTTTCCCAGACGTCCATAGCCTGATCTGTAGTTTCGAAACTCTCGTAAAACTTTCGGAAGGTTCCGGCAAAGTAAGCGTTGCAGGATTTATAGATTCCACTATTCATGGTCCTGAGCCCGCCCCCGCAATGGCAACCTCTTTTTGTCCTGCCCACATAGAAGCCATTGTAACAGCGAAAGGTAGTTTCAGAACTGACTACCCCTTCCTGAAGGGCCGCAAGGGCCTGCAGGGTCTTAAAAGGGGATCCGGGTGAGGGTTCCGCCAGGATGGAACGGTCCCAGGTGGGCTTGGAGATAGAGTCGTTGTGCAACTTGCTGTAATTCCTGGAGCGTTCCCTCCCGACGAGAAGTTCGGGAAGATAAGTAGGCCCTGAAATCATAGATAGGATTTCTCCGCTGCCGGGTTCAATGGCGACAATGCCCCCGCGTTTTCCCACCATCAGTCGCTCTCCGTACTCCTGGAGTTTTTTGTCCAGGGTGATGTGGATTTTCGTGCCGGCTTTGGCCAGGGTATCTAAACTCCCATCTTGATATGGCCCTATGACCCTGTTGAATCGGTCTTTCTGAATGTATTTTTTGCCTTTTCTACCCCTGAGTACATCTTCGTATTGTTTTTCAATACCCGTACGTCCGGTAAGCTCTCCCAGTTCGTAATAGGGATTGCTCTTTAAATCCCATTCGTTCACCTCACTGATATACCCGAGGACACTTGCCCCGGCATTGGTATCGTAATCCCTGAGGGATCTCTTTTCGATGTAGAACCCCCTGTATTTACGCATCTTCTCCTGTAGGCTCGCATAGTCCTCTTTGGAGAGCTGGGGGACCAGAACGGATGGAAGGCGGGGGGAATAGATCCGGGCCTTTTCCATTCGTTTTATAAAATGCTCCCGGGTGATGCCGAGCATGGAACAAAATTCCAGGGTATCTAACGGCTTTACATCCCTGGGAACGACCATGACGTCGTAGGCGGGTTGATTGGCCACCAGCAGGTCCCCGTTGCGGTCATAGATATAACCGCGCTCCGGGTAGTCATAGACGATAGTCACCGCCGGGTCTTCCAGAATTTGGTTGGGGGAAAAGCGAAATACCTGCAGGTAAGACAACCTGCTGAGGAAGGTGATTCCTATCAGGACAATCAGGGATGACAGTACCAGTTTCTTCATGGCAATACCCGCTGGGGTGTGTTAATCTTTTCTTCCCGAAAACAAGGCGATCAGAAGTACTCCAAATACAAAAGTACTCCCACCGGTAAAGAGAATCCGTTTCAAAATTAAGAGCAAATTCGGCAAACTAAAAATTTCTAACCCAAAGAATGTCAGGTGGTGGATCCCTATTAATAACGCCAAAAAGCTGTATTGTTGTACACGAGTGGAACTGGCAATCCGAAAATTTTGAAATTCCATATTCACCCCGAAAACAAACCGCATTATGGGATACCTGAAGAAAGCTGTGGTCAGGGATGCAGCCGTATGCAGGGCCATGGTATCTGAAAACAGGTCGATACTAAAACCCAAAAGGAAGGCCAGGGCAATCAAAAGCGTGCGATTATCCTGTACCGGGTACCAGAAAAAGAACAGGATATAGACCATCGGGTTGATGCTCCCCAGGATATTCAAGTGGTTAAAAACCAATACCTGGGCCAATACCAAACCGATGAACTGTATGGCCTCCCAAACGTACTTATCGGTCATTGGCTACCTCTTTTTCCAGATTCAGTACTTCAGGCCTATTGCGATTCCTGATAATGTATGCCTGTCTCAGATTCGTCATATCATTGAAGAGCCTCACATTAATAGTGTAAGAGCTGCCCGCCTGATTGAGCTCAAAATCCTCGATGGTGCCAATGGGGATATTTTCGGGAAAAATACTCGACATACCCCCTGTAACAATAGTGTCTCCTACCTTCATCGGCGCCGGATCCAGGCGGGGGATATCCTCTAATTGCACCCTCATATAATCCTCCTGGTTCCAGATCAGGGAACCAAAATAATCCGTATGCAGGATTTTGGCATTGATATTGGACTTTGAATTCAGCACACTCTGGACGGAGGCAAATCCCGAACTGCTTTTCTCAACAATCCCAAGGATCCCTTTGGAGGTAATTACCCCCATGTCCTGCAGGATACTATCGTTTTTTCCCCGGTCCAGGGTGATGTAATTATCCAGTTCGGCAAAACTATTCTTAACGACACGGGCCGATATGATTTCGTATGTCAGGCGCGAGGTATCCATCTCAACGGTATCCCTGGTCCTGGTATTGAACCACATGGATCGCAACCATTCATTCTCTTCTATCAGTTTCTTATTGTCTTCCCTCAGGTTGAAATAGCCCCGGATGGAAGCATTAACGCCGTAAATATTACCTGTGATCCAGTTTGCCGAATTAAAATACCGGGCCTGATGGTAGTTGTTGTTCTGAATGGTCAGGAAAATGGAAATGAGAAACAGGAATAGGTAGAGCAACGTATTCTTATTGTTCAGAATAAAATTAATGATACGTTGCATGCACGTGCCCTAAAATAGATGAGCGGTTAGGGGGCTAACCGCCTGAGTTACTTAATAAGGATGCTCTTATATCGTTCCAGATTTTTAAGTGCGATACCCGTACCCCTTACAACGGCCCGGAGCGGGTCTTCTGCGATGTAAACGGGCAGATCTGTTTTTTGTGAAAGGCGCCGGTCCAACCCGCGGAGCATAGAGCCTCCCCCAGCGAGATAAATTCCGGTGTTATAGATATCAGCAGCGAGTTCCGGGGGGGTCTGCGACAGGGTTTCCATTACGGCGTCCTCTACCCTGAGAATGGATTTATCAAGGGCTTTGGCTATTTCGCGATAGGTAATGGAGACCTGTTTGGGTTTTCCGGTGAGCAGGTCTCTTCCCTGTACGGACATTTCATCCGGTGGGGATTGCAGGTCTTCAGTGGCTGAGCCTATTTTTATCTTAATGTTTTCTGCAGTGCTTTCACCCACATAAAGGTTGTGCTGGGTGCGCATGTAATAAATGATATCATTGGTAAAGACATCTCCTGCGATCTTGACAGATTTGTCGCAGACGATACCACCCAGGGCAATTACGGCAATCTCGGTAGTTCCCCCTCCGATATCGACGATCATGTTCCCTTTAGGTTGCATAATGTCCAGGCCGATTCCAATAGCTGCCGCCATGGGCTCGTGGATGAGGTATACCTCTTTGCCGTTCACCCGTTCTGCCGATTCCTTAACGGCGCGCATCTCCACTTCCGTGATTCCGGAAGGAATACAAATGACCATTCTCAAAGCCGGGGGAAACCATTTTTTCTTTAAGGCCGGGATGTTTTTGATAAACATGTTTATCATCTTTTCCGAGGCGTCAAAGTCTGCGATAACCCCATCCTTCAGGGGCCGTATGGTCTTTATGTTTTCGTGGGTCTTTCCCTGCATCATATTCGCCTCCCTGCCCACAGCGATGATTTTACCGGTGATACGATCCCGCGCCACTATGGAGGGGCTGTCCACAACTACTTTGTCATCGTGAATGATCAGGGTGTTTGCCGTGCCCAGGTCGATGGCTATTTCTTCAGTCAGGAAGTCGAAAAATCCCATTCGTATTTAGTTAGTTTCCCGATGAACGGGCAAATTTCATCGTCAAAAGTAGTAAAATTAATGCTTAAAATGACGTGTTCCGGTCATTACCATTGACATCCCGTTTTCATTGCAATAATCGATGCTCAACTGGTCTTTGATGGAACCCCCGGGTTGGATTACTGCTGTTATACCGCTTTTTTTCGCGATCTCCACGCAATCCGGGAAAGGGAAAAAGGCATCACTGGCCATAACGGCGCCCTGCAGGTCAAAACCAAATGAAGTCGCCTTGTGGATCGCCTGGTTAAGCGCATCTACCCGTGAGGTCTGGCCCGTACCGCTGGCACAAAGCTGCTTGTTTTTAACCAATACGATGGTGTTGGATTTGGTATGCATACAGATCCGGGAAGCAAAAAGCAGGTCTTCCTTCTCCCGATCTGACGGCCTTGTCTCAGTAGCCAGTGTCAGGTCTTCGGACTGGTCGGTTTTTGTATCCCGGTCCTGGAAAAGGATGCCGTTGAGGCATGTTCGGATAATGGTACCGGGCAACTCCCAGTGTTTCTGAACCAGCAGTATTCGATTTTTCTTTCCCTTGAGAATTTCCAGGGCATCGCTTTCAAAAGATGGGGCAATAACCACCTCACAGAAAAGGCTGTGTATTTTTTCAGCAGTGGCAACGTCGATGGGGCTATTGCTGATCAGGATTCCGCCAAAGGCAGAAACAGGATCCCCTGCCAGGGCATCGCTATACGCCTCGGAAAGGGTAGGGCGCGTCGCCAGGCCACAGGCGTTGTTGTGTTTTAAAATGGCAAATGTGGGGGCATCGTCTTTGAATTCTGCCATCAGGTTGACAGCAGCATCAATATCGAGGAGGTTGTTATAGGATAGGGCTTTCCCGTGAAGCTGGTCGAACAAGCCGCTAAAATCGCCGTAAAACCGACCTTCCTGATGCGGGTTTTCACCATAGCGAAGACTTTTTCCCGCCAAAAGGCTCAATTTAAAGGCAGGAATGTCCTGGCTTTGGTTAAAATAGTTAAAAATGGCACTGTCGTAATGGGAGGAAGTGTTGAAGGCACGTGCTGCGAAAAGCTGACGTTCTTCCAGGGTGGTTTCTCCTGAGGAGCGCTCCAACAGTTCCAGGAATTCTGAATAGTCCTCCATGGAAGATACACACAGGACATCCCGGTAGTTTTTGGCAGCTGCCCGGATCAGAGAAATCCCGCCAATATCGATTTTTTCAATAATATCAGCTTCGGAAGCTCCTTCGGCTACCGTTTTTTCAAAAGGGTATAAATCTACAACTACAATATCCAGAGCGGGTATTTCGTAGGCTGTCAGCTGTTCCTGGTCGCCCTCCAGGTCCCTCCTTCCCAGTATTCCCCCGAACACTTTGGGGTGCAGGGTTTTTACCCGGCCCCCGAGGATGGACGGATATCCGGTAATGTTTTCTACAGCTGTAACGGGAAGGCCCAGGTCACGTATAAAAGCTTCGGTGCCCCCCGTGGAATACAGGGCTATCCCCAGGTCGTGGAGTTTGCGCACAACCGGCTCCAAACCGTCTTTATGGAATACGGAAATAAGGGCAGAACCCGCTTTTTTGGAATCACTCATGGTAATCGGAATTGTAAAGGGTTACAGAGGGGTAAAAGTACTCCATTTGGGAGTAAAAATCCCACAGGGGTTATCAACAATACAGGAGAAGTTTTAAAGAATATGGGCGACTTCTTCGCAGACAAATTCCAGAAAGCGCTCGTCCTTTTCTGAAAAAGGGTCAGGGGTATGGGAATCGATATCGAGTTGCCCGATATTGGAGCCACCGACAAAAATCGGAATGACGATTTCTGCCTTGACGTTTATACTGCAGGCGATGTAATTATCCTGGGCGGCCACGTCTGGCACTACGAAGTTTTGGTTGCTCAGGGCCACCTGTCCGCATATGCCTTTTCCGAATGGGATAACAGTATGGTCCGTTGGATCGCCGGCATACGGCCCCAGATTGAGCTCCTCCAGGGCTCCATTTCTAAAATAAAATCCAACCCAGTCATACGCGGGGATTTCATTTTTCAGCAGGTTGCAAACCTCCTGCAGGCGGTCGGTTACCGAAAGGGCTGAATCCCTCAATACTTCCAGTACATGGGGTTTTAATGCATCAGACATA
>CAZEQO010000115.1:0-7900 GCA_964514365.1 uncultured Robiginitalea sp.
TTAAATCATTTCCTGAATTTGCCGTATATCGGTTGGCCAGGATACAGGTTCGGTACGGTATTCCCCTGATCCAGGACCATTGCACCGCCGACAAGTACGTAGGCGACCCCCTTCGAAAATTCAAGCCCACCTTCAAAGGTGGCCTGGTCGCTTACGGTAGCCGGATCAAAAACGGTGATGTCCGCATCCGCTCCTTCCTTAAGCCGGCCTTTTTGGCTCATAGCCGGGGCAATATCCTCCAGGATCCTCGCAGGGATCAATGTCATCTTTTTCAGGGCGGTCATCAGGTCGAGGGCCTGGTCTTCCCGAACATATTTTCCCAAAACCCGGGTAAATGTTCCCGCCGTCCTGGGATGGGCCAGGGGAGCATACATCATGCCATCTGATGCCACGGCGATACCCTCGGCCCTGAGACCGGTTTTGATCCACTCGGGTTGCATCATATGCATGATGACAACCCCTCCTTTTTTCCGATACGCTTCATAGGTGTCTTTGTTCAGGCGTTCCCCTGTGGCGACCCACTGAAGGTCCTCATAACTCATCCCGAGGCGTTGTTGCCAGCCCGGATCGAACATGGCACTTTCAAGGGCCGTTGAAGCCGCTGTGTACGGATAGACCTCGGAGGTTATGCGGTGCCCCTGGCCGGTAGCATCTTCCAGCATGTTCAGGGCGAGATCAATATTCCCAAGGGCCATACTGTTCAGGTGGACGATATGCAAAGGGGCACGGGTCAGGATGGCATTTGAAAATGCTTCCTGCAGGCCGCTCATATCCGGGGTCCGCACATGTGTAAATAGCAAGGCATCGGACCTGCCAGCCATTTTGTATACCTCGTAGAGCTCAGTCGGGTTGGTTTGTGGCAAATAGCCTATGGGAATGCCAATACCAATGCCCCCGTCCTGTAGGGATTCCTCTATATTTTTAAGGGTTTGACGCATCTCGGAATCGTCGGGTACCTCCGTATAGGAAGGTGTGATCTGCTTTATGGTGTTTATGAGGGTGTACGGCTCAAGCCGGGAGGATTCCTGTAATTGATCTGCCTGTTCCCTGAATTTATCAAGGGCCCTGAATCGCTCATAAGGCCAGCATACACTTGCCCCATAATTGATCAGGGCACTGGATTTCCTTTGGGCATACCAGGCCTTCAGGGGGCCGATGCCCCATTCCAGTTCCAGGGCGGTGGTCAGGCCATCGTGAAGTTGGTATTCCTGTTCGGTATTGCTTACCCCATGCACGTGCAGGTCTATGAATCCGGGAGATACAACCATGCCGGTGACATCAATTGTCCTTTTTCCGCGCAGTGCACCTGTGGAAATCGCGGCTATTTTATTACCGGATATCCCCACATTGCGTATGGCATCCAGGCCAGTTTCCGGGTCCATAACCCGACCCCCGCTGAGTACAAGGTCAAATTCGGGTTGTACCTGGGCAGTAGTCGAAGCGCAGATTAAGCCACAGAGGAGGTAAAAAATATACTTTTTCATGTGATGTCAGGAGTTTAATACTTCCAAAACCCGTTCCGGGGTAAATGGCAGGTGGCGCAGCGGTTTGCCGGTTAACTTTAGAAAAGCGTTGGCAATAGCCCCCGCAACCATAGGGGTGGCCGTCTCACCCACGCCCTCGGGGTGTACCTCTGAGTCGATGAGGTAGGTTTCTACATTTTCCGGAATATCCTGCATCCGCAGCAATTGGTAGTTGTTATAATTGGTCTGCTGGACCCGCCCCTCTTCAATGGTAATCTGTTCCTTTAAGACGCTGCTCATCCCCATCAGGATGCCCCCTTCCATCTGCGCCCTGACATTGTCCGGATGTACAACGACGCCGGCATCCAGGGCAATCCAGAAGTGATGCACGCGGATGACCCCGGTATCCCTGTCGAGGGAAATTTCACAAATACCCGTTCCGAGGGAGCCGTGTTCCACAAAGGCAACTCCTTTTGCGCGACCCTGTATTGTTTCACCGCCCCAGTCGGAAATTTCGGCAGCTTTTTCAAGGGTGGCCAGGGCCCTTGGAGAATCGGACATCAGTTTTCGGCGGAAGGCCACAGGATCTATCCCCTGGTCCCGGGCAATTTCATCGATGGTACATTCAATGGCAAATTTGTTCGGCCCATGCCCCACAGCCCTCCAGTGCTTCAGGCGAATCCCATTTGAGGTCTGCCGCCATTCCGCGAGCTGGTTAGGTATGTTGTAATGGTCGTTGGCGGCTCCGCTGGCCACCAAATTCCCCCCATCCCCGACAACACAATGTGAAAACGAGGTGAGTTCCCCGGCCGTATTGGTGCTGGCCCGAATGCGTTGAAAGGACAGGGGCCGAAAGGCTCCATAGGTAAAGTCGTCCTCCCGGGTCCAGATCAGTTTAAGGGGTCGGGGGGCAACTTCCCTGGCGAGCAGGGTACATTCTTCCACAAAATCATTCATACTTCTGCGCCCGAATCCCCCACCTAGATACTGCAGGTGGACATTGACCTTTTCCGGGGGGATCCCCAGAATAGTGGGTACCCCGAGTTTGGTATCCGGGCCTTGCTGGCTGCCCACCCATACTTCTGCACTCTGAAGGTCGGCGGCAACTTGAACGACAGCATTGAGCGGTTCCATTTGGGCGTGGCAGACGTAGTCATTCCTGAAGTCCGCCGTATAGGTCCTCGCCGCCCTTTTCATATCTGAGGCAACATCCCCTTTTTCGATCAGTATTTTACCCGGGTTTTGTTCTGAAGCCATTTTCTCGTACTCCTCATACACTGCCTGGGAATTATGGCCGGATGCCTCAGAATCCCCCCACTCAATTACGAGCTTCTTTTTGGCCTCCAGCGCCTGTTCCAGGGTGCTCCCAATAATACCAATGGCATAGGGGAGGGTCACAATTTTTAAGACCCCGTCCATGGATTTTATTTCTGCTTCGTTGGTGAGGGTCGGGGCAGCCCCGTGCAAATTCCCCCGTTCCATGACCCCATACAGCATTTCAGGCAGGCGGATATCGATGGCGAATTGCGCACTGCCATCCACCTTGGCGGGAATCTCCGTCCGGGGGATCACCTTCCCGATTAGCCGGAAGTCTTTTTTCTTTTTGAGTTGATCCTCTGAGATCTCCGGAAGCACATCGGGCATATCCAGATAAGGGACCAGTTCTCCGTAGCCGATCTTGCGATCCGATGCTTCGTGGACCACAAAGTTCTCGGTTGTAGTTAATTCCGAAACGGGGACTTCCCAGTGTTTTGCCGCGCTGTGAAGCAACACATACCGGGCCTGGGCCCCTGCCTTACGCATGACGGTATAATAGCTTTTTGTAGTGCGACTACCCACTGTAAACATCAGTTTAGTACCGGGCGTCCAGCCTTCACCACCATAGATCTCCGCCTCCTGGGGGGAGAATTCCACAGATACTTTGGACCAGTCTGCATCCATTTCCTCGGCAAAGAGTAATGGGAGGGAAGTCATGGATCCCTGCCCCATTTCGGCCGCGGGGTTATAAATGACCATCTTGCCGTCCTCGGAGATTTGCACCCAGGCCGTGAGGGGCTGTTTTTTTAATTGCTCCTCAATTTTCTTCGGGTCATTGCAGGAGATCAGTTGGGGCAAAAGGCCTGACATCCCAATAAAAATAGCGACCCCCCCGGATGATTTGATAAAGTGCCGTCGGCTGATGGATTTTTTGATTTCAGGCATGGATCTAACTTTGGGAGGTGGTTTGATTTTGGGCAGCGAGTTCAATGGCTTTTAGAATACGGAGATAGGTGCCACAGCGGCAGAGGACGCTGTTCATATGGGATTTTATTTCTTCTTTCGAAGGGGAAGGGTTGGTTTCCAGCAGGGCCGCAGCTTGCATGATCTGTCCGGACTGGCAATACCCGCACTGAGGTGCCTGGGCTTCAATCCATGCTTTTTGCAAGGGGTGGTCGCCTGTTTCTGACAAACCTTCGATGGTTTTTAGGCGCTGCCCGTCGCTGACGGCTTCTACGTTGAGCACGCAGGCCCGCATCGGCCTGCCATCCACGTGAATCACGCAGGACCCGCATATAGCGATTCCGCATCCGTATTTGGTGCCGGTCAGGCCCAGGTGTTCCCGCAGGACCCATAAGAGGGAAGTGCCGGCAGCAACCTCAACTTTTTGTTTTGTACCGTTGATATCCAGAGTAAATTGGGGCATAGCGTTTTATGTTCCCGCTTAAGTTACTCAAAAAGGGGAAAAGTTGTCTAGGGGACTTAAAAATATTTTGGCCTGTGCTTTTTTGAAAGTCTCCAGTACCCAGTAGCAGTCTGCAGTTTTCCCATAGGTTAAATACACGGAATTTCAGCTTCGTGCCTACGGCCACTGCCCACTGCCTACTGCCACTGCCCAATGCCTATTGCCACTGTCCACTGCCTACTGCCACTGCCCATGGCCTACCTGAAATTTAACCCCTACCTACCCTTCAAATCACTCCTTTAAAAACAGGGTACCAACTTCGCAAAACAAGCCTGTCAAATAGTGGAATATGAGAAGAAAAAGGTATGTAAATGAAGATTATGATAATTCTGAAAAAACCGACGTCTGAATTCTCTTTTTGACCGTAAAAGAATAGGTACGAGAATACACTTTCACACGAGAGACACTATGATGAAGATTAAAAACACTTTGAATGCCCTTAAGGGTGGGGCCAATGTTTCCAAAGTCACTTCGCCCGGGGAACGGGTCCGAACTTTCTTTGATACCGCTGATGCCTGGCGGATTTTTGTACAGGGCAGTACCCTGGTGCTGCTTATCGGAGCCGTCAACCTGGTATTTGTCCTGCAGTCAGATTTTGAACAGTACAATATCGGCCGGATGAGTACGACCTTTGGATATGCTTTCATGATGTTTACCGGTGCGCTTTTTCTTTTTAAAGCTTTCTATTTCCTTTTCATCCTATATCGTTATTTTACCTACAAACCCATTGCCTCTGTTTCTGATGAGGAATTACCCACAGTTACCATTATCGTTCCGGCCTACAACGAAGGCAAACAAGTCTATGCCACTTTAAAGAGTCTGGCGGCCAGTGATTATCCCCTCGAAAAAATCCAGATGATCAGTATTGATGACGGGAGCAAGGACGACACCTGGACCTGGATGCAGAAGGCGAAGGAGGAACTCGGGGACCAGGTGGCTATTTATCAGCAACCCAAAAATATGGGGAAAAGGCATGCGCTCTACCGCGGGTTCAACCTGGGGACAGGGGATGTTTTTGTGACTGTGGACAGCGATTCGGAAGTAGACCAAAATACGCTCCGAAACCTGGTGAGCCCCTTTATCACCAATGCGCAATGTGGAGCCGTTGCCGGGAATATCCGGGTGCTGAACCTCAAAAAGGCATTATTGCCAAAAATGCTGGATGTAAGTTTTGTCCTGAGCTTTGAATTCGTTCGGTCTGCGGAGAGTACTTTAAACTCGGTGCTCTGCACGCCGGGTGCCCTGGCCGCATATAAAAGGGAAGCGGTTTTTAACTGCCTGGATTCATGGATCAACCAGACCTTTATGGGGAAACCTTCGGATATCGGGGAAGACCGGGCCATGACCAATATGATTCTCAAGCAGGGCTACCACGTGTTGTTTCAACGCAATGCCTATGCCTATACCAATGTGCCGGAAGGATTTCGCGGACTCCATAAGATGTTTACCCGATGGGGCAGGAGTAACGTTCGTGAGAACATTCAGATGGCTAAATACGTCTTTACCGACTTTCGCGAGGATTCCAAAGCAGGGGCACGCCTGTTATTTATCAGCCAGTTTCTGAAAATTGTACTGTGCTATCCGTTGATGATTCTCATGCTCTACTTTGTAGCCACGCATCCATTGTTATTCCTGAGCTCGACGCTGTTCAGCATTTTGGTTTTATCTACCTTCCCGGTGATTTTTTACGCCCGCAGGTATACCCTCTCGGAATCGTTCTGGGCCTATTCTTACAGCATCCTCTATACTTTTGGATTGTTCTGGATTACCCCTTACGCCATTGCAACGGCTAGTAAAAGCGGTTGGCTGACGCGCAGTCTGCCCAGCACCTAATCGTTAAATGGTACATCTACGGGCCTTATAAGCCGGGTCCGCATCACGTGGGTAATCGACCTGAAATTGGAGGCGTCTGCGGAGGGGTCTTTTTCAAGGACGATCAGGTCGGCCATTTTCCCCACTTCCAGAGTCCCAAAATCGCTGGCCCTTTCCATAGCCATAGCCCCATTTCGTGTGGCCATAGGGATGATGTCTGCAGGTGAAATGCCCGCTTGCTGCATGGCCTCCAGCTCATCATAGATAGAGATTCCGTGCAGGGTGCCCGGATTTCCCGCGTCGGTGGAGAGGGCGATGGGAATGCCCGCTTTGTAAACACGTTTGAGGTTGGCCGCCATCATGGCTTCCAACCCGTCAATGTATTCCGATTCGGCCGAAATATTCTCCTCGTACTTCTCGGGATTGGGATAGTACTTAAAGAACAAGTGACCGGAATTGATTCTGTTTTTCGTTTCTGCGTCTACGACATTATTGGGATCCTCCACCCTAAATTTATTCGCGAGGGCTTTTGCCGCATTGTGGTAACCCCGGACCACTACAAGGGTTGGGCAGTAGATGACCCCGGCCTTTCGGGCGAGATCTATAAATTCATCATCCAATGGCTGGTCATCCACGCTGTGCACCAGCACTTTTGCTCCCAGACGCAGGGCTTCTTTGGCCTGGTCCAGGTCGGTGGCGTGAACGATAAGTTTGTTGTTCTGCCGGGCCACTTCTTCTTTCACCGCGCGCAGGCTGTTCATAAATACGGAGTCCTGCAGGGCAATCATCCAGATTTTGATCCCCGTAGCCCCGAGTGCCGTTTGTTTTTGTACCCGTTCCCTTCCCAGTTCAGGACTGGTCAGTTGGATGAGTTGTTTGCCCTGGTCGGTATTGATGATGGCCAGGTTTTCCTGGGGAACCGGGGTCAGGAGGGGGCCTGCAGCTGCCACATGGGGCGCATCCACGTTTTCCTCAGCCGAATCCGGGAAACCCAGGCTCCATTCGTAACCGCCTACATCGTATACAGCTGTGACACCCGATCGCAAATAGGCCTCATAATACCGATCCGGATTTGCGGCTAATTCCTTTTGTACAGCTTCATACGGGAGGGTATCCCTGAGGTCGAGGGCATCGGGCCGGCCGTCATAAAAACCGGTTTGCCCAAAATGGACATGGGCGTCCACCAGCCCCGGGGTGATATATTTACCTGAAACATCTATGATCTCGGCCCCTTCCGGGATTTCGGTTTCAGCTCCCCCGATAGCGGTAATCCGACCCTCCTGAATCAGGATGACCCCATTGGCGGTTTTATTGCCATTGCCGTCAAAAAGGGTGGCCCCCTTCAGGGCAGTAGTTGGAATTTTGGATTCAGGAGCTGTATTGCACCCAATAAATAGGGCGATCAGGGGTATGCAGAAAAGTAAGCCTGGTTTCATAGGATTGGTTTTATGCCTCTGAAAGTAAGGCTTTTTCGGTTTTTTAAAAGCACAGGTGGGAATTATTGTTTCAGGAATTGCATGCGAAATGGCCTGGGAAGGGCTCATCCGTATGTAATGCTTCAGGGTACCCTCCAGCCCGGGGATAACACCCGTCAAATGAATGATGCCCGGAATCTTACAATTCTGTCAGGCGCTTGCCGAAGGCAGCCACCTTATCCCAATCCGTATACTCTTTCACGGTTTTCGGGTCGGTAGGGCCTTTGGTCATCCACATGATCAATCGGATCATGGTGCGGTCAAAAAACGAGTATTTCGGATATTCGAGCATGCCGGCAAAGGTTTCCACGAGATCGGGTTTCCAGGTGATCGTTTTAAAAAATTTAACCACATAAGGGTTGGTTTCCGGACTGCTTTTCTCAGGTTTCCGGGCCACCAAATTGACCGAAAAAAAGGCCGTTCTTTTG
>CAZEQO010000115.1:7910-9422 GCA_964514365.1 uncultured Robiginitalea sp.
CCTGCTTTGTGTTGATCAACTCGATAATCTTTTTGTCGTGTACCCCGTAGCGGATACTCGCCCCAATAATGACCCTGTCGTATTCGGAAAGGTCGCCCTTAAAGTCCCCGATTGAAATAAGGTCTGCGGGCTGGTCGTGCGCTTTGAGTATTTCCTGAAGTTTTTGGCAGATCTTCTTCGTGTGTCCGTCCACGGTAGCGTAGATCATTGCGGTTTGTGTTGGCATTTTCGATTTAAAGATTTTGATTCAGGCGCAGAAACCTTGGAATGTTTCGTTGAATTCGACTTCTTATCTTATTTATTCTGTTTCGGGAGACAACAATTTATATACAAATCCGGCCAAAAGAGCTCCCGCGATAGGGGCTACTATAAAAAGCCAGAGCTGATCCAGTGCCCAGCCCCCTGCGAAAACAGCCTGGCTTATACTGCGGGCCGGGTTTACCGAGGTATTGGTTACCGGGATACTGATAAGATGAATCAACGTGAGGCCCAGGCCTATTGCCAGGCCCGCAAAACCTTTGGGGGCCCTGGAATGTGTGGCGCCCAGAATAATGATCAAAAACATAAATGTCATCACAATTTCGGTAACCAGTGCGGCGAGCATACTGTACCCATCGGGTGAATGGGCTCCATAACCGTTTGCGGCGAACCCACCGAGTTCAAATCCTGCTTTCCCCGTGGCGATGACATATAGAATAGATGCCCCGGCAATGCCGCCCAATATCTGGGCTGCGATATATGGGAGGAGTTCCTTACCATCAACCCGCCCGCCGATCCATAATCCAATACTTACGGCCGGGTTTAAATGGCATCCCGAAATGTGGCCGATAGCATATGCCATGGTCAAAACCGTTAATCCGAATGCGATGGCAACACCTGTAAATCCGATACCGAGTTCGGGATAGGCGGCAGCGAGAACCGCACTCCCGCATCCCCCTAATACTAACCACATTGTTCCGATAAATTCTGCCAGAGCTTTTTTCATAATTCTATACTTTATGGTTGGTTTGGATTTAAAGATACGGAACTCGATAAATTACACGTCATTTATTGTTCTGCGTTTACAGGTTTACTAAACCTCATTTTGAATCTGGCTTCAGCCCCCAAGTTCTTTTATCCGCTGAATCGCATTTTGATTTTGTGGATTCAGCTCCAGGGATTTTTTAAAATACTCCAGGGCCTTTTCCTCCTCACCGAGAAACAGATAGGCTTCCGCCAGGCTATCCATGAGATTGGCGGACTGCGGATACCGTTCGGTGGCGAATCGCAGGACCTCAATTCCTTCCTCCCCTTTTTTGGGATCAAAAACGAGTTGCAGGCCAAGGGTATTGAGGTTGTTCTCGGGAAGGACGAGATCCGGATCCTCTGTCAACAGGGAATCATACAGGGTATTGAGCTTTTCGTATTGCTGACGTCTGGCCAGGTCGTTAAAATCCTCAAAACCCATAGGTTCGGTTTCGGGAAGCTTGGTTTTATGACTGACCAGGCCCGGGGGCACCCCATTTTCAGTAG
>CAZEQO010000116.1:0-8631 GCA_964514365.1 uncultured Robiginitalea sp.
TGAAGGCCCTTCAAGGAAAAAAGATTGTAATTGTCGGCTGTGGGGCCCAGGGGCTCAATCAGGGTTTAAATATGCGCGATTCCGGCCTGGATATCGCCTATGCGCTCAGACCTGCTGCTATTTCAGAGAAGAGAGCCTCTTTCCGCAATGCCACTGAGAATGGATTTAAGGTAGGCACTTATGAAGAATTAGTCCCCGACGCAGATCTGGTCATCAACCTGACCCCGGACAAACAGCACACCGCTGTAGTCGGAGCGGTAATGCCGCTGATGAAGAAAGGAGCCACATTGTCTTATTCCCACGGATTTAATATCGTTGAAGAGGGGATGCAGGTCCGTAAGGATCTCACCGTAATTATGGTCGCCCCGAAAAGTCCGGGATCGGAAGTTCGGGAGGAATACAAACGTGGATTTGGGGTACCCACCCTGATTGCGGTACATCCCGAAAATGATCCTGACCATCAGGGTCTGGCCCGTGCCAAGGCATACGCCGTGGCGACCGGTGGCCATAAGGCGGGAGTCCTTGAATCCTCCTTTGTCGCAGAAGTGAAATCAGATCTTATGGGAGAACAGACAATTCTCTGTGGTTTGTTGCAGACCGGGTCCATCCTCAGTTTTGACAAGATGGTGGCTGAGGGTATACCCGCGCCCTACGCTGCCAAACTGGTGCAGTATGGATGGGAAAATATCACTGAAGGCCTTAAATACGGCGGCATTACCAATATGATGGATCGCTTGTCCAATCCGGCGAAAATAGAGGCTTTCAGGTTGTCTGAAATGCTTAAAGAAATTATGCAGCCCCTGTTTCGAAAGCATATGGACGACATCATGAGTGGGAATTTTTCAAAAACCATGATGGAGGACTGGGAAAATGGAGATGCCAACCTTTTGAAGTGGCGTGCGGCTACTGGGGAAACAGCTTTTGAAAAAACGACGGCTTCCCGGGATGAAATTACAGAACAGGAATGTTATGATAAGGGGGTCCTTATGGTGGCCTTCGTACGTGCCGGGGTAGAACTGGCCTACGAAGCCATGACTGAATCGGGAATCGTAGGCGAGTCTGCGTACTATGAATCCCTTCATGAAACCCCGCTTATTGCCAATACTATTGCGCGTAAGAAACTCTTTGAGATGAACCGCGTAATCTCCGATACAGCCGAATACGGCTGTTATCTTTTTGATCACGCCTGTAAACCCCTGCTCTCCGGTTTTATGGAAACGGTCTCTACTGAGGTCATTGGAAAAGCCTTTGGTGAAGGGCGCGATACAACGGTAGACAATGCAGAGCTCATTCATGTCAATAAGACCATAAGACAACATCCTGTGGAGCAGGTAGGCTCAAGGCTACGAGCTTCCATGACAGCCATGAAGCCCGCTATCTGATCCCTCGGAAAGGAAGTCCGAATTACTAACCCTAAACGCATCAAAAATGAATGCTTTTACTCCAATCCCCGAAAAATTCACGTTGAAAGCGCCTATTGATCAACGGCAATACTTGATCGGAGGGGAGTTAATGCAATGGGCGGGAAAGACCTCTGAGGTTTTTTCTACCATCTCGGCTACCCCGGAGTACAAACCCACCTTTTTGGGGAGTATCCCGGATATGGGGGAGACCGAGGCTATGAAAGCACTGGATGCTGCGCTCCTGGCCTATGACAAAGGGAAAGGGACCTGGCCGACCATGAAGGTAAAAGACCGTATCGCCTGTATGGAAAAATTTTTGGGGCAGATGAAATCCAGGCGGGAAGAAATTGTAACCCTGCTGATGTGGGAAATTGGCAAATCACTTCCGGATTCCGGGAAGGAATTCGACCGGACTGTTGAATACATCGAAGATACCCTGGAGGAATATAAAACACTCGACCGAAACGCTGCCCGCTTTGAAAAGCACGATGGGGTGTATGCGCATATCCGGAGGGGGCCTCTTGGTGTCGTCTTGTGCCTGGGGCCTTATAATTACCCCCTGAATGAAACTTTTGCCTTGCTCATTCCCGCGATCATCATGGGGAATACGACCATCTTTAAACCGGCCAAGCACGGTGTTTTGCTTATCACCCCCCTCCTGGAAGCATTTCAGAACAGCTTTCCGAGAGGGGTGGTAAACATATTGTTTGGCAGGGGTAGGGCGGTAGCAGCTCCGATTATGAAGACGGGTAAAGTAGATGTGCTCGCGCTAATCGGGAATAGCAAGTCTGCCAATGCCCTTCAGGATCAGCACCCCAAGAGCAACAGACTGCGCCTGGTACTCGGACTGGAAGCCAAAAATCCGGCGATCATCCTCCCGGATGCAGACTTTGAGCTGACGATTCAGGAATGTCTCTCAGGAACACTTTCATTTAATGGACAGCGCTGTACGGCCCTTAAAATCGTCTATGTTCATGAACAAATTCAGGAGGCTTTCCTCAAACGTTTTGCAGCGGCCGTTGATGCCCTGACATTTGGAAACCCCTGGGATGCGGGAGTAAATCTAACGCCTTTGCCAGAACCCGGGAAATCGGATTATATTCAGGAACTTATAGATGATGCCCTGGATAAGGGCGCTCGTATCCTGAATGAAAAGGGAGGGACCCGATACGATAACTTTATCTGGCCTGCGGTGCTCTATCCGGTAACGTCAGAGATGCGTGTCTACGAAGAGGAACAATTTGGACCGGTCATTCCCGTTGTGTCCTTTAAGGAAATCGATGAGCCATTGAACGATATGGCGGAGAGCAATTACGGCCAACAGGTGAGCTTATTCGGGAAGGATGTCCGTACCCTTGCACCCCTTATCGATACCCTGGCGAACCTTGTATGTCGGGTGAATTTAAACAGCTCCTGCCAAAGGGGGCCTGATGTCTACCCTTTTACCGGGCGCAAGGACTCCGCCCAGTCGACCCTGAGCGTATATGATGCCCTCAGGTCCTTCTCAATACGGACCTTTGTGGCCTTTAAAGACAATGAACTCAATACGGAGATTGTGGAAGCCCTGCTCGAGGAAAAGAATTCCAATTTTATAAGTACAGAATACCTGCTTTGATGCCTGATGTATAGCTACCCGTAGCGATTCAACATCTTCTCGGTAGCCTTGATGGCCGAAACGGTCTGGTCTGAATCCAGCCCCCGTGTCGTAAATTCCCCTTTCCCGTTTTTCCAGGTAATTACGGTTTCACACAGTGCATCTGAACTGGATCCGGGTGGGATTCGCACGGCGTAGTCGGTGAGGTCGGGCAAGGGTTTTTTAAGCCGGGAATACACTTTGCGCAGGGCATTCATAAAGGCATCGAACTGCCCGTCTCCCATTGCATTTTCTTCATACAGCTTTCCTTCAATTTCAAGGGATACGGTAGTTGTCGGCTGAAGTCCTTTGGCATGTGTGAGGACATATGACTTTATAAAGACCTGTTGCGGCTGCCCCTCAGTTCCCAGCACATCTGAGATGATATAGGGAAGGTCCTCGCGGGTCACGTGCTCTTTCCGATCGCCCAACTGGATAATCCGGTTGGTAACCTGCTTTAATTCAGCCTCACTGAGGGTAAGCCCCAGCTCCTGCAGGTTCTTTTGGATATTTGCCTTTCCGGAGGTCTTCCCCAGGGCATATTTGCGTTTACGGCCGAAGCGCTCCGGCAGAAGATTATTGAAATAGAGGTTTTTTTTATTGTCGCCATCGGCATGGATGCCTGCCGTTTGGGTAAAGACATTATCCCCTACAACAGGTTTGTTGGAAGGGATGCCAATACCTGTGAATGCGGAAACCAGTTTACTTACCTTGTACAGGGCAGACTCGCAAACACCTATCTCCAATTCCGGTAAAAAGTCATTGATGACGGCTACGACGCTCGCCAGCGGTGCATTCCCTGCACGTTCCCCCATACCATTGACCGTGAGATGTAAACCATGAACGCCGTTTTGAAGGGCCTGGATAACGTTGGCAACGCTGAGATCGTAATCGTTATGTCCGTGAAAATCAAAATGTATCCCCGGGTACCGCTGTATGATTTCCCGAATAAAACGACCCGTTTCATCAGGGGTAAGAATTCCGAGAGTATCCGGGAGGAGTATCCGTTCCAGAGGCTGACTACTTAAAAAGTCGAGGAATTCAAAGACATATTCTTTCGAAGAGCGCATTCCATTGCTCCAGTCTTCCAGATAGACATTGGAACGAATTTCTAATTCCTGAGCTTTTTTAAGAACGGCAGCCACCTCTTTAAAATGGGCTTCAGGGGTTTTGCAGAGTTGGTGGGTCAGGTGATTCAGGGACCCTTTTGTGAGCAGGTTTTGTGTGCGTGCCCCGGCCTTATGTATCCAATCCAGGGAGGCACCCCCATCCACAAAACTAAGCACTTCCACTTTCTGCAATACACCGGCCTCTTTAGCCCAAAGCGCAATTTGCCGAACGCTTTCAAATTCTCCGTCAGACACCCGGGCGGAGGCGATTTCGATCCGGTCTACCTTAAGCTCCTCTAGAAGCAATCGGGCGAGGGTAAGTTTTTCGGGAGCTGTAAAGGACACACCAGAGGTCTGTTCCCCGTCCCTGAGGGTAGTGTCCATTATTTCAATACGCCCTGCCTGCATGGAAAATACTTAAATAAGAATTCTGATAAACAATCTTTACAGCGGTGTTTGAGCCGCAAAGCTGGAGATTTCCGCTTTCATGTTTAGCAAATAGTCAATATCGTCAAAACCGTTGAGCATATTCTCCTTTTTATACCCGTTGATATCAAAGGATTCCCGGGCTCCGGTGGCTGTAATCTCAACGGTTTGTTCCGGGAGGTTTACTTCCAGCAAGGTTTGAGGGTCCTTTTCGATGGCTTCGAAAATAAGCTGCAGGAATTCAGGACTCACCTGCACGGGCAAGACGCCGATATTCAGGCAATTATTCCGGAAGATGTCGGCAAAAAAACTGGAGATTACACACCGAAATCCATAATCGTAAACAGCCCAGGCCGCGTGCTCCCTGGAAGAACCCGACCCAAAATTCTTTCCGCCTACCAGTATTTTACCGGAGTAAATGGGGTTGTTGAGCACAAAGTGTGGTTTCGGACTGTTATCCGGGTTGTAACGCCAATCCCGGAAAAGATTATCTCCAAAGCCGGTCCGCTCTGTCGCTTTTAGAAAGCGGGCCGGAATAATCTGATCTGTATCTACATTCTCAATCGGAAGGGGTACTGCTGAACTTCGCAGCGTTTCAAATTTATCGTATGCCATGGTTTTGTGGTTTAGGAAGCCATTTCAGTTTTCATGAGTTTACGGGGATCCGTAACCTCCCCGGTCACAGCAGCCGCAGCGGCTACCAGAGGACTGGCCAGAAGCGTACGGGCACCAGGACCTTGTCGGCCTTCAAAGTTCCGATTCGAGGTACTCACTGCGTATTTTCCCGCAGGGATCTTATCGTCATTCATAGCGAGGCAGGCGGAACAACCTGGTTCCCGGAGTTCAAATCCGGCTTCGTGCAGCACATCGAGTAATCCTTCGCTGCGGATGGCTGAGTCGACCTTATGCGAACCCGGTACGAGCCATGCCGTAACATGTGGTGCCTTCTTTCGACCCCTCACCAGATCGGCAAAGGCCCGGAAATCTTCGATCCTCCCGTTGGTACAACTTCCGAGGAATACAAAATCTACTTTTTTGCCCAACATGGAATCACCTTCGTTAAAGTCCATATAGGCCAGGGATTTTTGATAGGTCGCTTTTCCGCTGCCCGCATTCTCAGAGCTGGGTATTGCCCCTGAAATCCCCATGCCCATACCCGGGTTAGTCCCATAAGTAATCATGGGTTCAATCTCCGCTCCGTCAAAGATTAGTTCCTTGTCAAAAACAGCGTCTGCATCCGTATGCAGGGTACTCCAATAGGTCATAGCCTTATCCCAGTCCGTACCTTTTGGGGCAAATTCACGGCCTTTGACGTAAGCAAAAGTTTTGTGGTCAGGAGCCATCATGCCCCCCCGGGCTCCCATTTCAATACTCAGGTTGCAAACTGTCATTCTGCCTTCCATAGTCATGTTCTCAAAAACTTCGCCTGCGTATTCCACAAAGTATCCTGTGGCCCCGGAGGTCGAGAGGCGCGAAATAATGAAGAGGGCCACATCTTTTGGAGTGACCGCCTGACTCAGGTTTCCGTTAATCGTAATGCGCATGCGTTTTGGTTTGGGCTGCATGATGCACTGGGTGGCGAGGACCATCTCCACTTCCGAGGTCCCGATTCCAAATGCAATAGCCCCGAAAGCTCCGTGGGTGGAGGTATGCGAATCTCCGCATACAATGGTGGCTCCCGGTAAGGTAATTCCATTCTCAGGCCCGATCACGTGCACGATCCCGTTCTTTTCATGTCCGAGACCCCAATACGGGATCCCATGGCGTCCGGCATTTTCTTCAAGGGCCCTTAGCTGATTCGCCGAAAGCGGGTCGGCTACAGGAAGGTGCTGATTGCGAGTCGGGGTATTGTGATCGGCGGTAGCGAAGGTCCGCTCCGGATATAAAACGGGGATGTTACGGGATTTAAGGCCAAGGAAGGCTACGGGGCTGGTCACTTCATGCACCAGGTGCCGGTCTATAAAAAGTACATCGGGTCCGTTTTCAACCCGACGAACCACATGGGAATCCCAGACTTTATCAAATAGGGTTTGAGGCATAAATACTATTTTTTTCTTTCCAAAAATGGGAATGTCAAAAGTATGGGGTTTGACTCTAAAAAGCGCTCCCGGCCCGGTTCAAATTACGATGTCCAAACGGGCGCAGTCATCAACTGATATAATCCCAGATATTTTTAAAGACTTCCATTCGGGCCATTTTCTCACGGACCATCTTATGGTCGTTGGCAGCCAACCCGGGATCGTTCTTTAAAAGTTGTCCGGCGTAGAATCGCGCAGTTTTCAGGATATCGCTATCCTTTACGACGTCAGCAATCTTCAGGGCCAGAATACCGCTTTGCTGGGTGCCCATTAAGTTGCCGGGGCCCCTTAGTTGTAAGTCTGTTTCGGCGATTTCAAAACCATCATTGGTACTTACCATGGTTTGAAGTCGCGTTTGCCCATCCTGTGAGAGCTTTCCACTGCTCATCAGGATACAGTAACTCTGATCGGCACCACGGCCCACCCTTCCCCTCAGCTGATGCAATTGGGAAAGCCCAAACCGCTCGGCACTCTCGATGACCATCACCGAAGCATTTGGAACATTGACTCCAACTTCGATGACCGTGGTGGCGACCATAATCTGGGTTTGCCCTGAGACAAACCGCTGCATTTCAAATTCTTTGTCCTGTGGCTTCATTTGCCCGTGGACGATAGATATCTGATAGGAGGGCAGTGGAAATTCCCTTTGGATGCTTTCAAAACCATCCATCAGATCCTTGTAATCCAGGGCTTCGGATTCCTGTATAAGCGGATACACCACATATACCTGACGACCCTCAGCGATTTGCTCGCGCATAAACCCGAATACCCTGAGGCGGTCCGCATCTGTCCGATGTACCGTCCGCACCGGTTTACGCCCCGGGGGAAGGGTGTCGATAACACTAATATCCAGGTCCCCGTACAGGCTCATGGCCAAGGTTCTGGGGATGGGGGTGGCGGTCATCACCAGAATATGGGGAGGTGTTGCATTCTTTTTCCACATCCGCGCGCGTTGAGCAACCCCGAAACGGTGTTGCTCATCTATAATGGCAAGTCCGAGGTTCTTAAATTGGACGACTTTTTCAAAAACCGCATGGGTGCCCACAAGAATCGACAGACTTCCTTCTTCAAGCCCCTGGTGAATGGGCTTGCGATCTTTGGCCTTTACCGATCCAGTCAGCAGGGCAACAGAAATACCCATCGGTTCCAGTAGTTCCCGGACAGATTGATAGTGTTGTTGGGCCAGGATTTCTGTTGGGGCAACCAGGCAAGCCTGGTATCCGTTGTCCAGCGCCAGTAACATAGCCATAACTGCGACTATGGTCTTTCCCGATCCCACATCACCCTGAAGCAACCGGTTCATTTGGGCATGACTCCCCAAATCCGCACGAATTTCCCTAATCACTTTTTTTTGAGCTTCTGTAAGCTCAAAAGGCAGGTGGTTTTTAAAGAATTCTGTGAACTGGGCTCCTACCTTTTCGAAAACCAATCCCTTTATCCGGCTTTTCCGTAAGTTCTTTTTAGTGAGCAGGGCCAACTGAATATAAAACAGTTCTTCAAATTTTAGACGGAAGCGCGCCTGGGCGAGTTCTTTTTGGGAGTTGGGGAAATGCACTTGCCAAAGTGCCTGCTGTTTTCCGGTTAACGCCAGGTTATCGCGCAGTTCTGCAGGCAGGGCTTCTGGGATTTGCTTCCCGTATTCACTCAGGATAGCTCGTACCCATTTGGATATCAATCGGTTGGAAACCCCTTGTTTGGTGAGTTTTTCTGTGGAAGGATACACCGGCTGCATCCGGATGCGTTGCTGTCCCTCGAACTGACTGAGCAATTCTATTTCAGGGTGGGGCATCGAAAAACTCCCGTTAAACCAGTTTGTCCGCCCAAAAATGACGTAGGGCTCACCCAGTTTAAGACGGTCCTGAATCCATTTATGGCTGCGGAACCATACCAGTTCCATTGTCCCGGTATCGTCCCGGAAAGTCGCTACAAGCCGTTTCCCTTTTTGCTGAGAGACTGTTTTCAGATGCGTGATGCGACCAATA
>CAZEQO010000116.1:8641-9159 GCA_964514365.1 uncultured Robiginitalea sp.
CACGCTGACCAATACCTCCTGACCTACAGCAGCTTTTCCAGTGCCGATGGTCTTCCCCCCCTCAAGAACATCCACCTGTACAATACCGGAGGATCCCATTCCGCCAATAGTCGCCTCCACTGTAATGTTTCCCCCGTCAATATTGGGGACAGTTTTCAGATGGGTGATGCGACCAATAATCTGAACTTCAGCCCCGGAACGCTCCAATTCAGCGATTTTATAAAAACGCGATTTATCGATATACCGGTTGGGGAAGAGGTAGAGAAGATCCTGGTAGGTTTCCAGCCCAAGTTCCCGTCCAAGCAGGCTCCCCCTGCCAGGGCCTACCCCTTTTAGATAAGTGATGGGGGTCTGAAGCGCGTTGGGATGCATCGGTCTAAAATACATCTTCCCCAATAGAAGTGCAACCCGACAAAATGCTAAATTTGAAGGATGCTTCTGGAAAAATATAGTACAAAACATTCTTTGGCCCTGCTTCTTTCAGGTTTTTGGTCCCTGGCATTGCTGGCGCAAAACAC
>CAZEQO010000117.1:0-2647 GCA_964514365.1 uncultured Robiginitalea sp.
GCCGTTTTTTATGGGGATAAGGCTATCGACCGTTCGCCCTGCGGTACCGGGACCTCAGCCCGAATGGCCCAGTGGGTGGCTCGCGGGCGTCTTAAGGTCGGAGATTTTTTTAATCATGAAAGTTATATTGGGTCTTGCTTTGAAGGCCGGGTCCTCCAAAAAGTTTCAATTGGGGATTTTGAAGGGATTATTCCCGAAGTAAAAGGGTCTGCATGGGTCCACGGGTACAATACCCTCATCATCGATCGGGACCATCCCTATCCGGAAGGTTTTCAGGTAGTGTGATAGGTTATTTACCCCCTGATCCGAGCTGATCAGGGTCATTTCCAATTCCCTGTATTTTATGGACTTTGGATTTTTCATCGAGCTGCGGAGTATGGTTATGAATATCGAAGCAGCTTCAAAACTTTTGATAACTTTACCTGTAAGGAAGTGGGTGAAAATCCTACTTTTACAGCGGTGAATCTAATACAATGATTATGTCAGAAAAGATAGAACGATTTGAAACACTGATTTTAGGCTCAGGCCCTGCAGGGTATACTGCTGCGATTTATGCCGCCCGTGCGGATTTAAAACCCGTGATGTACACAGGTATGGAGCCGGGTGGACAGCTCACCACGACTACCGAAGTGGATAATTTCCCGGGATATCCCCAGGGGATAGACGGGCCTACCATGATGGTGGAATTGCAGCAACAGGCAGAGCGTTTTGGGACTGAAGTGCGCATAGGAATGGCTACGGCGGTGGAATTCAGTGATGAGCCCGGTGGCATCCATAAAGTGACTATCGACGATTCGAAAGTAGTAGAGGCCCACACGGTTATTATTGCGACAGGAGCCTCTGCGAAATATTTGGGAATCCCCAGCGAACAACGCCTGAGGGGTGGAGGTGTCTCCGCGTGCGCCGTTTGCGACGGATTCTTCTATAAAGGTCAGGATGTCGCCATAGTAGGAGGTGGGGATACCGCTGCTGAAGAAGCGTCTTACCTGGCCAAGATTTGCAATAAGGTCACCATGCTGATCCGAAAAGACTATATGCGTGCCTCCAAAGCCATGCAACACAGGGTGGAGAGCCTTTCCAATATTGATATCCGCTACAACACTGAGGTAGATGAAATTTTAGGGGACCAGGTAGTAGAAGGCCTTAGGATGGTCAATAACCAGACGGGGGAAAAAGAAGAAATTCCAATTACCGGTTTTTTCGTAGCGATAGGCCATAAACCCAATACAGATATCTTTAAGGGACAGCTGAATATGGACGATACGGGTTACGTCATCACTGAGGGAAAATCGACCAAAACCAACAAACCAGGTGTTTTTGCCAGCGGAGATGCAGGCAGTTACAGCAGCTGGGACCGGTTGTATGGCCGCCCTGGACGCAGAGCGTTACCTGGCGTCGGTGGAAAGCGCAGAAACGGTCTCCTGAGCTTCGGAAAAACTCTATTTGACCTTTTTATAGTTCTCTGAGAACGTACGATGCCCTTCTTCGTCAAGGGTGATCTGGCTGTAGGTATTTCCGTCAATTTTCAGCTCAAAGGAAAACTGGCGAATCGTGTCCAGGGCTTCCATCATGTAGTGATCGCCGTATTCGATGACCTCGATTAATTCATCCGAGGTGATGCGGTAGCTCCCGAATCCAAACCTTCCTATAGTATCGTTGGGGTCGGTTCGGGACCACATAACCCGTCCGTTGTAGTACATTTTTACCTGCCGATACCCCGGGGCGAGGTCAACAGTGTCCCTGATATTCTCATCGGCATAATTATAAAAACTCTGAAGTTCCCAGGTGCCTTCCAGCGAATGCATGGATTCGGTATTCGGGGGGCGTTCAGCCGTTGTGCTTATGAGTACCACGGTTAAGACTAAAAATCCTAATATCTTTTTCATCATTGTGTTTTTTATATCGAAAAATCTTTAAAAATATACGACATAAATTATTTATATGCGAAATATATTAAGATAAAAACGAAGAATATTCTATTAAAAAATAGGTATTAGTAAAAATAAAATAATTTACTTAAAACCGTTTCAGCACCTGGGCGAGTTTTTCCAAATGCTCTTTGCGGTGGGCCGAAGAAATTACAATGCGTTTTGGAGAGGAAGTGCCGGCCTCCGCCGCATACTCAAAATCAGTAATCAAGACCCGATTCTCCCTGAGGTATTGAGCCAGTTTGGGATTGGTAAAGTAAAATACCGGATAGGGTGGTTGCGATTTTAAAAGCTGCAGGGGGTTGGCGAGTTCGTGGAAGTACCCCGTGTTTTGAAGCAAACGTTCGTATTGTTGTTCGTACCAACCTTCGCTCAGGCCGACACCGAGAGCTGCCACTCCGGCCGGGGGAGCCGGGCTGGCCCCTTCGAAAAATGGAGTTTTCCTGAGTTGATCCAGGATACGCGCAGGGCCCGCGACCATGCCTGCGGTAATCCCCAGGGCCTTCCCAAGGGAACTGCACAGGAGTAAATCCTTAAAATTGAATTTCTGGAGCGCTTTCCAGGAACCCCTTCCCCGGGAACCACAAACCCCAATGCCATGGGAATCGTCAGCTACCAGGATGCACTTCTCTGGCAGGGCCTCAAGCCGTTCTACGACAAGCCCGAGAGCCGGGCTCTGCTGAAGCCCGAGGTGGTCTGGGAAATCGAACGGGGCATGC
>CAZEQO010000117.1:2657-3479 GCA_964514365.1 uncultured Robiginitalea sp.
AAGCCGTTCTAAAATCGGTCCGGGTGTTTTTTCTCCCCCTACCGTATCTGTAAAAACGACAGGTGTCCGGTCTTTTTGTAACTCTTTCCCAACTTCGGAGTACAATTCACTCCAATTCGCGGTCCGCCGACCTCCCGGAGGGAGGAGGGCCTGATGACAATTCGGGCTGAACAAGCAGGAATACTCGGGAGCTGTAAAATATTCCACGAGGATGCGTGCAGCCATAAAACCTGAAGAAAGGGTGATGCAGGACTCGCTTCCGACCCACTCGGCCAAAGAGGCTTCTGTTTTGTCGTATACGGATAAAACCAGGTTTCCGGCCCGTGAGGCACCCCAGTGCGTTCCGATTTTTACTGTAAAACTGGCGAGTTCTTCCCGGAACCTGAGATCGGTTTGCATCCCCAGGTAACTCGTGCCTCCAAAATAGAGATAGGAGGTGTCTCCGATCTGCACCTCAGGACCCGGGATACCCTCGAGATTTATTTTCATACTAGTAAACTCACTCCTGAACCGGCAGCAGCAGGAAGGATTACTGCGCCCCCATCTTCCAGGCGTACCCCTGTGGCGATATCTGATTTCAATAACATGGCGCCATCCATGTCTACGTAGTCGAGTTCAGGCAGGAGTTGTGCGATGGCAGAGATGCCCACCGTAGATTCGGTCATACATCCGACCATAACTTTCAGTCCCAGTTCCCGCGCATTTCGGATCATTTTACGGGCCGGGGTCAGCCCGCCACATTTGGTGAGTTTAATATTGATACCGCTAAAGTGGAGGGCACAGGCCGCTACATCCGCGGTTGTAAGACAACTCTCATCGGCG
>CAZEQO010000117.1:3489-7744 GCA_964514365.1 uncultured Robiginitalea sp.
CTATGAATTCCACTCCCAGTTCCGCAAGTGCCAGGGCATTTTCAATAGTTTCCCGGGCCGTCCAGGCACAATTGGCGTCCACTCGGAAAACGGCGTCTGTATGCTTTCTGAGTTCCGTTACAATGGCCACGTCCCGGTCCGTTCCGAGTTTAATCTTATAGACCGGCCATGGAGTTTCCCGCATCTTAGAAACCATTACCTCAGTAGTATCCAAACCTATGGTGTAGTTGGTTACAGGGTATTTTTCCATTGTAGTCCCCCAAATCTCATGCAGGGGCTTTCCTTTGAGTTTTCCAAAAAGGTCCCAGGCGGCCATATCCAGGGCACAACAGGCAAAACTGGAGAGTTTCGCTTCCCGGAGGAGTTTATAAAAGGCCTCGGGATCCTCAGGGGAGGCTTTTTCAATAAGCGCCCGGACCCCTTCAATTTCAGAAGTCAGTTCAGAAATACGAACATCGTAATAGGTGTTTGCCGTGGCTTCGCCGTACCCGGTTTCCCCCTGATGGCTCAGAGAGACAATAAGGGTTTCCTGCTGGTCGTGCCGCTCTCTGGAAATGCCAAAACTGTGGGTCAGTGTAAGGGTATAGGGACGTAGTGCTAATTTCAAGTCTTACAATTTTTGAATCCCTAAAATAATCAAATCTCTGAATACAAAGCCTAAAAAAACCCCGGCGCTCGCGGCCGGGGTTTAGAAAAAAAACTTCAGAAATTTGGAATGCCTTGGCCAACTTAGTTTTTGTAGATGCTTCCAGAGGCTGATTTTCGGGAGTCTACTTTGGGATCTCCATTGTAGCCAATATCGCCCCCACTGCTGGCATCTGCCGTGAGCTCTTCGGTCACATTGACCCGGATATCCGCTCCGCTGCTCGCATTGGCGCGACAAATTTTCGCCTCCAGTTCTTCAGCCCTGATGTCTGAACCACTGCTGGCATCGGCGTATAAAAGATTGGCCCGTCCGCCGAGTCGGATGTCCGCTCCGGAACTGCTCTCCGCATCGATTTGATCCGCCGCTAATTCAACCTTTAAACCGGCACCACTACTGGAATCCAGGCTTACCTTGTCTGCCTCTATCAGGCCTTCACCTACCAGGTCAGCCCCACTGTTGGCTTCCAGGGCCGTAATTTCCGGCATGCTGATATAGACTTTTTTGGTAGCCCTTCCTATGTTCTCAATGGCGTGGACTTTTAGTTTGCCATCCCGTATGTCCGTGCCGATTAAATCGATTACATTTTCGTCGGCTTCTACACGGATTTTAAAGTCCGCCGCCTGGGTGACATAAACGTCCAGGCCTTCGGAGGCGGAAACTGCGGTGAACGTTTCCGTAATGTCCCGGCTCTCTTTGACCACGTCCCCGTTTCCGGTTACTCCGCTGCCGAAGTTTACATCCATCATACAGGATGAAGTGAGCAGGGCGAGGATAATTGCAATAGTAAATCTTGCTAGTGTTGTCATGATGTTCGTTTTTTGATGTTTGATGGACTCGGGGTCCTGATAATCTTAGGGCTACGAGTAATTATCTTGTTTTGATGTTGTAAAAGTCGCTGCCTGAAGGCAAAGACCACAGGAAACCATACTGAATTGTCGTATTTCTAACCTGAATTGCAGAATCAGTCATTTTCCCGTGCTTTTACCTTGATTCCATTCTCGTCAATTTTCATTTTGAAGGTATCCCTGGAATCCTGAACATCTATATCGATCCCGTTCTCATCGATAATGATATGTCCTTTGCCGTCTGAATCCTCGTCATCGGATTCCTCAATACAGTTCAGGCAATTGAGCATTCCGTCAGCACCCATAACCCAGGTGTAGTTGACAATTCGCTTGCGATACATCTCCCTGTCGGTTCGTGTGCGCCGACCCATGTAATCCGCTGAGTTTGAATTAAAGCTCAGCACCGTCCCTTCCGGTACAAATAGCGTCAGTCGGATTTCCTGATCCCTGATTTTATTCTTTACCGCTGTGGTAAAATGATCGTCCAGGGTCAGCGTATTACCGGAAAAGGAATAATTATAATCGATCTGCCCGGCGCGGTCCCTGGCGTTCTGGTAGGAACTGCCATCGGCATCCTTGCGAACCCTAAGACTGAGTACGGTATCTTCAGCCTGTTGTATATCCATAAGCAGGTCGTTGGAGTAAAGCAGGGCGTTATCGGCCTCGTCATAACGGATTTCAACCCCTCCCATGGTAGCTGTGGAGAGTTCGCTATAGTCTGAAACCTGGAACTTCACCCACAGCGTATCCGGTGCCTGAGCTAACGTTAGAGTATCCCGCTCACTGACACTGCCGGTATAGGCATGGGCCGAAGCTTGTTTGATTCCCAGGACCGCGAGGGCAATCAGGGAGATCAGCCAGAGGCCCAGCAGGGAGAATTTGGCAATATTTCCGATAGACTTCAGGTTATTGACTAAAATGCGCAACCCGAGATACATCAGAAAGAAAAACGGGATGCCCAGGGCAAAGAACATCAATAGGGAGACAACCCAGACAGGGGCATTCGTGGAGTTTACCATACTGAGAAAATCCACTCCCGGAATGTGTACCACATCGATAAGCCCTACTGTAAAGAGCCCTATAAAAAGCCCTATAAGGGTGGCCGCACCAATAATAATCAGGAGGATCCCGATAAACTTTCCGAAGACCTTAAAGAAAAACAGGATGATGTCGCCCACGGTATCAAAAAAGGTCTTCCCCGTTCTTTTTACCTGGTTACCCACCTTGTCGTAATCCACGCTCCGGACTTTATCAGCCACCCCGTCGAAACCCTCCTTTACCTTTTTTTCGATATTGCTGATATTGACCGGTTCCCCGGTCATGTCCAGCTTCTGGGCCGTGGTTACGGCCTCAGGTACCAGGATCCACAGGACGATATATGCGATCAGGCCAAATCCTCCCGCGAAAATCGCGAGGAACAGGAAGATCAGTCGTATCCATAAGGCGTCCAACCCGATATAGTATTCCAGGCCGGCGCAAACCCCACCGATGTATTTGTGGTCGATATCCCTGTAGAGCTTTTTGACCCTCGATGGGCCGGCGGGTCGCGAGCCGGAAGGGGCATCTTCAAAAATTTCCTCGTCGATATGGTAGTCCTCGGGCTGGCCCATTATGGTGATAACTTCATCGACTTCTTTTGCCGTGATGACCTGCCGCTCATTTTCCATTTTTTCATAGAAAAGTTCCGCGATACGGGCCTCGATATCGGCAATGATCTCGTCGCTTCCGGTGGTCCCGGCAAAGGAGCGTTTTATGGCCTCCAGGTAGCGTTGCAGCTTTTGATATGCGTTTTCATCGATGTGAAAAAGCATGTTCGCCAAATTTATGTTTACTGTCTTGTTCATCTTACTTCTTTTTAGCGTTGGTTACCACATTAACCGCCGTACGGAGTTCATCCCAGGTGGTATTGAGTTCTTTCAGAAATAACTTGCCGGTCTCGGTGAGGCCGTAGTACTTTCTGGGCGGGCCGGAGCTGGATTCTTCCCAGCGATAGCTCAGTAACCCAGCATTTTTAAGGCGGGTCAGCAAAGGGTAGATCGTACCCTCCACGACGAGCATTTTTGCGTCCTTCAGGGTGCTCAGGATTTCAGAGGCATACTTGTCGTCCTCACTTAGGATAGACAAGATGCAGTACTCCAGTACCCCCTTGCGCATTTGTGCTTTTGTATTTTCTACATTCATAATTTGTCGCTTCTTTGATCTCCTGCATTAACGAGCGGAGATCGGGGTTA
This sequence comes from uncultured Robiginitalea sp., assembly GCA_964514365.1. Classification (GTDB taxonomy): domain Bacteria; phylum Bacteroidota; class Bacteroidia; order Flavobacteriales; family Flavobacteriaceae; genus Robiginitalea. The sequence goes on from CAZEQO010000117.1 coordinate 7,212, forward strand.
ACTGTTCGTTTTTTGAGATTTCATAATAGGTGTTTACTTGATTGATGATTGATGATTGATTTTCGATTGATAAATAAACTTCGGTTTTCATTATTAATGCAAACTGATGATCCGATGCATTTTCCAGTCCCCTTCCGTGTTTTTCCAAACTGTAATAAACCGGCTGGGATTTGACTGGGCATCGGGTTCCTGGTTGTTATAAAATTTATGGTAACCGATTTCTACGGCTCCAAACCCTGGAATATCGTGTACTTCCACACTTTCTTCGATCAGTTCGCGGGTTACCTTCCCACAAATATTTGCTTCTATACTCTCAATAATCTTAGATTTGGAGGTATTCAGCCCCCCTTTGTCGTGGTAGAATTCCAGATCGTCACTCATCAAACTCGCCTGGGTCGCCAGATCACAGGTGTTGTAGGCTTCGAAATAGGATGTGTCGAGCTGTAGAATCGTGCGATAGAGTTCTGAATCCCTGTCTACCTGCCCAACGGCGTTTTGACTGGCTATCAGCAGTACGCAGGAGATAATATATA
>CAZEQO010000117.1:7754-8966 GCA_964514365.1 uncultured Robiginitalea sp.
TTCATTTTATAAAGGGTATGGTCAATGGGTATTTAAAGTACTCTCCTTCGCTGGTGCGCAGGGTGGCCAAAATGGTATAGATGATGTTAACGGCGTAGAGGGCGAGCTCCAGGATACCAGTGAGTCCAAGCGGCCACCAAAATCGGGGTGAATCCCAAAAAGTATCCATTAAATTAAAACGAAAAGGCCCCCCATGCCGACTGTGCGTCCATTCGAAAATCCCTCCATCGAAAATATCGGGCAGGAAACCCAGGAAAAAGGGAAATGAGATCATCCCGATCACAAGGGCGTAGAGCGCCATACTGATCTGAAAGTTTAAAGCTTGCTTGCCGTGGTAATCTACAAAGGCATACTGCTTTCGGTTGGGCAACCAGAAAAGCAATGGAAATATGAATTGACCGAGCGGAAAAAAGAAACGCCCCAGGGTAGCCCCATGGATGACTGCGGAGAGGTTTCGCTCGTGTTTTGTTATAGTTTCTGCCATGACCTAGTTGTTTCTTATGCAAATATATATTTAAAAGCAGGTATTATGCAAAACATAGTACTATAAATTAACATAAGATTAACAATACCATAAAAGCCTGATGCGCTACCTTTAAGGAGTATTCATACCCTCTTATATGAACGGATTTACCCGGAAAGTCAACACCTTTTTATTCTTCAAACTCCCGTCTGCATGGTGGTGCGGGGTGCGCCTCAGTGAATTGACTGATCAGTACGCGGTCACTGTTGTCCGGTACCGCTGGATCAACCAGAATCCTTTTCGCTCTATGTTTTGGGCCGTTCAGGGTATGGCGGCCGAATTGGCCACAGGGGCTTTGGTGAGTCGGGAAATCCGCAAATCCGGGAGGGGTATTTCAATGCTGGTCCTAAAAAACAAGGCGCATTTCACCAAAAAGGCAAGGGGACGAATCAGCTTCCGGTGTGATGACGGGGCACGCCTGGGTGAAACCCTGAAAAAGGTGTTGGATTCAGACAAAGGACAAACGATTTGGATGAGGGCTATCGGCCGGGATGAGACGGGAGATGTTGTAAGTGAGTTCCATTTTGAATGGACGCTGAAGGCCCGGAACGGATAATTTTGGATAATAGTTTTAAGAACAATAAACGACACTTATGAACCTACATCAAATGCATTAACCTCATCACCAAGTTCAATTACAACTTAATTTTGGTAACAATTATTTAACCTGAACTGATGCAGGTTGGAAT
>CAZEQO010000118.1:0-8829 GCA_964514365.1 uncultured Robiginitalea sp.
TTGCTATCACTGGATTTTGAATCCAGCGCGTCTACCAATTCCGCCACCGAGGCATAAACGGTCTGCAAAACTAAAAAATAATTTCAATCCGGAACCCAAAATCCCCCTGAATATGCTTTAGCAACTCAAATAATTGTATAAATTTGCACCTCCTTTGAAATGAGGAAGTTCGCCAACATAAAACATCACTGAAAAGGCCATGTCCTATACAGTACCGGAACCAAAAATTTTTGCCTGTACACAGAGTAAAGCCCTGGGGGAAGCCATTGCCAAATCCTATGGGGCGGACCTGGGCAAAGTAATCACATCCCGCTACAGCGATGGGGAGTTCCAGCCTTCCTATGAAGAGTCCATACGGGGAGCGCGGATTTTTGTGATCGGATCCACACATCCGGGTGCGGAAAACCTCATGGAAATGCTCCTGATGCTGGACGCTGCCAAACGCGCTTCTGCCCGTCATATCACAGCCGTGATGCCCTATTTCGGATGGGCCCGCCAGGATCGAAAAGACAAACCCCGGGTTCCCATCGCCAGTAAATTAGTGGCCAAAATGCTGGAGGCAGCCGGTGCCACCCGTATCATTACCATGGACCTGCACGCAGACCAGATACAGGGGTTTTTTGAAAAGCCGGTGGACCACCTTTACGGCTCTACCTTGTTTCTCCCGTACGTAGAGAGCCTTAAATTGGAAAACCTCACGATCGCCTCTCCGGATATGGGAGGTTCAAAACGCGCCTACGCCTATTCCAAAGGTTTGGGGAGTGATGTGGTTATCTGTTACAAACAGCGTTCCAAGGCGAACCAGATTTCGCATATGGAACTTATTGGGGAGGTGGAAAACAAAAACGTCGTACTCGTAGATGATATGGTCGACACGGCCGGAACCCTTACCCGGGCGGCCGATCTGATGATCGAAAGGGGTGCCCTGAGCGTTCGGGCCATAACCACGCATGGCCTGCTTTCAGGCAATGCGATTGAAAAAATTGAAAAATCAAAGCTGGAACAACTCATCATCACGGATTCCATTCCGGTGCGGGCCAGCAGCGAGAAGCTCAAAGTGTTGAGCTGTGCGGATTTATTTGCAGATGTCATGCACCGCGTACACCACAACACCTCAATAGCTTCAAAGTTTATACTCTAGAATTTTAATTAAACATCATAATGAAATCAATTACAATCAAAGGATCAGAAAGAGAAAGCGTGGGCAAGAAATCGACCAAGGCCTTACGTAATGCTGGAAAGGTTCCTTGCGTGGTATACGGAGGGGAAGTACCTATTCACTTTTCAGCAGATGAATTGTCGTTTAAGGACCTGGTGTATACGTCAAGCGCCCATACGGTGATTGTTAAGATGGAAGATGGCAGTAAAATCCGGGCGGTAATGCAGGACATTCAGTTCCATCCGGTTACCGATCGCATCTTGCATGTAGACTTTTATCAGCTATTTGACGATAAGGCGGTTACCCTGGAAATTCCGGTACGCCTGGAAGGAAATTCTCCCGGGGTACGGAACGGGGGACGGCTGCTTTTCAGAAAGCGCAAGCTGGTTATCCGGGCCCTTCCCGACAATCTGCCCGATGTTTTCAAGGTGGATATTTCAAAACTGAAAATCGGGGATAATATCTCTGTGGAAACCCTCAAGAATGATGATTTTGCCATTCTTCACCCGGACAGCACCGTAGTTGTCCAGGTTAAAACTGCTCGTACAGCCGTATTGGTTGAAGACGAAGAGGAAGAAGGCGAAGGAGAAGAAGGTGCTACTGCAGAAGCTGAAGGTGCAGAAGCTCCGGCAGAGGAGTCCAACCAATAGCCTTTACCCACTCAATTTCAAAAGCACCTTGCCTCAAAGAGTCAGGGTGCTTTTTGTATTTTAGGAAGACCCGCACGCATTGAAAACCTGGATAAAAAATGGTTTTTGCCCACAGAGGCCAAAACCGAAGCGATTGATCCTATGAAATGAGCCATAACACTTCTCAATACCAGCCGGGATGGTTATTGGCGAATTGCATCTGACCTATTAAAAACAATAAAAATAAACAGATGAAAACAATTTACTTACTCAGAGCGATTTATCTGGAGGCTTTCCGGAGTTTGGGAAATTATCTGGTCAGACATTCTTTAAAGGTGTTTGCGTGGTTTTGTTTTGTACTTATCCTTATAGCCTTATATGCCTTTTTATTCCGAATTTCCACGGGGTTTGCCTTTGTTTAAGGCTTTACAGGTACGAGTTTGCACCTGGCGTGTTTGCCATGGGGGATGAGGTTATGGGTGAAGTACCTTGTGACAGGCCTGGAAACACCTCACTTCAGCCCCGGCCCGTCCCGAATCTAAATTTTAACACAAGTGAAATAGGAAAAAATCCAAAAAAAAGGAAATAATCCATAAATTAGCATCCCTTGATTTTACAATCCTGAGATGCAAAAAACCATTCTTCATCTGGACCTCGATACATTTTTCGTCTCTGTGGAGCGAAAACTGGATAGCCGCCTGAAACAACGCCCTATTTTGGTAGGGGGACTGAGTGACCGCGGTGTAGTCGCGGCGTGCAGCTATGAAGCCAGGGGGTACGGGATTCACTCGGGCATGCCCATGCGGATGGCCCGGGAACTCTGTCCTGAGGCTGTGGTGATTCGCGGAAATACCGCCACCTATAGCAAACATTCCGATGTGGTAACTGCCATTATCAAAGAACAGACGCCTTTGTTTGAAAAGGCGAGTATCGATGAGTTTTACGCAGACCTTTCGGGGATGGATCGGTTTTTTGGCTGCTACCGCTATGCTTCTGAACTCCGCCAGCGGATTATAAAGGAAACCGGACTGCCGATTTCCTTTGGGCTTTCGGTCAATAAAGTGGTTTCCAAGGTGGCCACGGGGGAGGCCAAGCCAAATAATCAACTGCTGGTGGACTCCGGGTATGAAAAACCATTTTTAGCGCCCCTTTCGATCAAAAAGATCCCGATGGTAGGGGATAAGACCTATCAGACATTGCGCAATCTGGGCCTGAGGCAGGTCAGTACCATACAGCAAATGCCCATGGATGTGATGCAACGCGTACTCGGGGCCAACGGCACCGTGATCTGGAAGCGGGCCAATGGGATTGATAATCGCGCGGTAGTTCCATTTTGTGAGCGGAAATCCATTTCTACAGAACGCACTTTTGACCGGGATACCATAGATGTGCACCGCCTTCGTGGAATCCTTACTGCCATGACCGAAAACCTCTCTTTTCAACTGCGCCGTGGCGGTAAACTCACCGGCTGTGTAGCCGTCAGGATCCGCTATTCGGATTTCAACACCTATTCCAAACAGCTGCGCATTCCCTACACAAGCGCAGACCATAAGTTGATTCCGATGGTGCAGGGGCTGTTTAAAAAACTCTATGGCAGGCGTTTGCTGGTCCGGCTCATCGGGGTCCGGTTCAGCCACCTGGTGCCGGGCAATTACCAGATCGACCTTTTTGACGACCAGGAAGAAATCCTCAACCTCTATGCCGCGATGGACCGAATGCGGGAGCGATATGGCGACAAGAGCGTTATCCGCGCTTCCGGGTTGGGGGCGCATACCATTGGGCGTATGCATAACCCCTTCAATGGGGATCCCCCGACCTTGCTGGCGCATCGGAAACAATAACAGTAGGCAGTGGCAGTAGGCAGTCTAAATCGTATTAAACCTTCCATCTGCCCACTGCCACTGAAAACTGCTAACTCAACCTTAAAACCATGTACCTGAACTGCCATACGTACTACAGCCTTCGATACGGCACGTACTGCGAGGAGTCCCTGCTGCGGATGGCGCAGGAAAAAGGGATTACCCGCCTGACCCTTACCGACATCAACAACACCTCGGCAGGATTGAATTTTGTACGTCGGGCTCCCGAGTTCAATGTACGCCCTTCCCTGGGTATCGATTTCAGGAACGGCACGACGTGTTGTTTTGTCGGTATTGCCCGCAACAATGAAGGCTACCTGGAACTAAACCGGTTTCTCTCCCACCACCTGCACAACAAACTGACCCTGCCGGATCGGGCTCCAGTATTTTCAGATGCCTACATTATCTACCCTTTTGAAAAGGTTTTGCTGGAGGAGATGAAAACCTTTGCCTCCCATGAGTTTATCGGGATATCCCTTCGGGATTTGCGCCGCCTGCCTTTTAGCCGTCTTATAGAGTATCGTGAAAAGTTGGTCGTATTGCAACCGGTGACTTTTCGAAACAAAAGGGATTTCAATGCCCATCGGCTGCTCAGGGCCATAGATAATAATGTGCTTTTGAGTAAACTCCCCGAATCCGAACAGGCCTCTCCCCAGGATTGTATGTATTCCCTCGAAAATCTGGCGACTGCATTTTCTGATTTCTCATTTATCCTGGAGAATACAGAGCGGCTGATCCGCACCTGTGAGATCCGGTTTGATTTTTCTGCCCGGCGCAAGCCCCAGAACCTTCAGACCTATACGGGGAACGAAGCCTCAGATGCCCGGCTGTTGCTACGACTTTGCCGGGAGGGGATGCCATACCGCTATAAAGACCCCGGACCCGAGGTGCATGCCCGTCTTGAGAAGGAACTGGACCTGATTACAAAAAAGGGTTTTGTCTCCTATTTTCTGATCAACTGGGATATTGTCAGTGAAGCCCGTCGCAGGGGGTTTTTCTATGTGGGTCGCGGGAGTGGGGCAAACAGTATTGTAGCCTACCTGCTTCGGATTACCGATGTGGACCCGATTGAACTCGACCTGTACTTTGAACGCTTTATCAACCTGTTTCGGACAAACCCACCGGATTTTGATATTGATTTTTCCTGGAAGGACAGGGAGGCAATTACCCGGTATATTTTTGACCGCTTTAAGCACGTAACCCTACTGGGAACTTACGTCACCTTTCGTCAGCGGGGTATCATCCGGGAGCTGGGAAAAGTTTTCGGGCTTCCCAAGGCGGAGATCGACCTGTTGTGCCAGGGGCAGTATCCGAATTCCCGCCTCGATGAGGTGGCGCGCCTGGTACTCCGGTATGGGGAACTCATCCGGGGCATGCCCAATTACCTAAGCATCCACGCGGGCGGAATTCTGATCAGCGAGCAGCCCATCCATTATTTTTCGGCCACGCACCTGCCACCCAAGGGGTTTCCCACCACCCAGTTTGACATGGTGATCGCCGAGGATGTGGGCCTGTACAAGTTCGATATCCTGGGCCAGCGGGGCCTTGCCAAAATTGAGGAAGCCCTGGAGATTGTGCGGGAAAACCAACCCGAGGCCTTCCGGCAGATCGACATTCACGATATCCCCCGGATCAAGGAAGATCCCCGGATCAACCAGATGGTTAAATCGGCCCAGTGTATGGGGTGTTTTTATGTGGAATCCCCTGCCATGCGGATGCTGTTGCGCAAACTGGAGGTGGATACTTACCTGGGCCTGGTTGCCGCCAGTTCCATCATACGTCCCGGGGTGGCTAAAAGCGGGATGATGCGGGAGTACATCCTGCGTCACCGCAATCCCGAACGGGTTAAGCAAGCCCACCCCGTTTTGCTGGAGATCATGCCGGATACCTATGGTGTCATGGTCTATCAGGAAGATGTCATCAAAGTCGCCCACTATTTTGCAGGGCTCAGCCTTGGGGAGGCCGACGTCCTTCGCAGGGGGATGAGCGGGAAATTCCGCTCGCGGGAGGAGTTTGAACGCGTCAAAGCTGTATTTATCGCAAACTGTCGTAAAAAAGGGTATGCGGAATCTATGATTTCGGAGATTTGGCAACAGGTGGCCAGTTTTGCGGGTTACGCTTTTGCCAAGGGCCATTCAGCTTCCTATGCCGTGGAAAGTTATCAGAGCCTTTTTCTGCGGACATATCACCCCCTGGAGTATATGGTGGCCGTGCTCAATAACGGCGGTGGGTTTTACCGGGCGGAACACTACATCCACGAAGCCCGGATGTTAGGGGGTGTTATTCATGGGCCCTGTATTAACCGTTCTGTGGGGGTCACCCGTATTCAAGGGGTAGACATCTACCTCGGGTTTGGGTTTTTAAAGGAGCTGGAATCCCGTATCATCGATCGTATCCTCAGCCAGCGGACGGAAGGGGGCGCTTTTACCAGCCTGGAAGATTTCCTGGACCGGGTCTCTGTTTCCATTGAGCAGGTGAGCATCCTGATCCGTATCGATGCCTTCCGGAGTACGGGGGGAGAAAAACACCAGCTACTCTGGCGGGCCCATATGTTGCTCTCCGGGGGAACGATACGGGAACACCCCCGCCTGTTTCCCCCCCAACATGCCCGCTACCAGCTGCCGCAATTACACACCAGTTCCCTGGAAGATGCCTTTACCCAACTCGAGTTGCTGGGGTTTTGCCTTTGCAGCCCATTTCAATTGCTGGCACACCCGGCCGTGAATTCCCATGGCAGTGGCGACTTACCGGATTTTGTCGGGAGATCCATCGATATGTATGGCTATTTGGTAACGGTAAAGAACACGAAAACCCATACCGGAAAGCAAATGTATTTTGCAACGTTTATCGATCAGCAGGGCGGGGTTTTTGACACCGTTCATTTTCCCCCGGTAGCGGCCAAATATCCCTTCCGGGGAAAAGGTATTTACAGGGTCTATGGCAAGGTGGTCAGCGAGTTTGGTTTTCTCAGTGTCGAAGTCGTAAAAATGGAAAAACAGCCCTATATCCCCGACCCCAGGTATGCAGAAATAAAAACGAGTACCCGTCTGCTCGCGCAACGTCAGGAGCATACGCGCACCCCATCCGATATGCGGACCTCCAGGGGTTCTGCCTCCCTTCCAAAGGAATCCCGGTAAGCCTTGCAAATCCCTTCCTGTACTGCTTCCACGGCCTCCGATCGGACCAGGTTCAGGCTACAGCCCCCAAAACCACCCCCCATGATCCGCGCCCCGAGGACCCCGGGGTAAGACAGGGCGGTATCCACCAGAAAATCCACCTCCGGGCAACTCACCTGATAGTCGTCCCGCAATCCCCGGTGTGATTCACAGAGCAGTGTACCCAGACCTTCCATATCCCTGTTTTCGAGGCACTGCACAGCCTTCAGGACCCGTGCGTTCTCTTCAAGTACGTAACGACATCGCTTTCTTACAATCCCGGGAAGGGAACCTTCCAGGGCGTTGAGGCGCCCGGTAGTGGCATCCCTGAGGGAGCGGATTTCCGGAAAGGTTTTCCGAAGCAGGGCCACCCCCTGCCGGCATTCTGCACGCCTGTCGTTATAGGCACTTTCGGCCAGGGTATGCTTTACCCCGCTGCCCATCAGCAGTAAACTACAATCGCCCAGGTCCGCTGGAATATAGCGGTGGTGGAGATCCCTGCAGTCGAGCAGGATAAAGTGGTTTTTGCGGCCCATCACACAAGCGAACTGGTCCATAATCCCGCATTGGGTGCCGACAAAATGGTGTTCGGCCTCCTGGGAGAGGCAGATGAGTTCCAAAGGGGAAAGTCCGAGTTCAAAAAGGCTATTGAGTCCAAAGGCCAGACCGCATTCCAGGGCGGCCGAAGAACTCAGGCCCGCACCGGGGGGAATGTCCGATTTGAAATCAACATCAAACCCCTGCAGTTTTCCAGAGCGTTTTAAAAGCCCCGCGAGTACCCCGGAAATATAATTTTCCCACCCCCGGGTAGGTTTCAGCAGATCCAGATTTGCCTGCATGGCCTTCCCCAGGGAGGTACTTGTAATCCGGCACCGGTTGGGCGATCCGTTTTTTTCAAAGGTGAAGGATATTTGTTGCTGGATGGTGGCAGGAAGGACGAACCCCTCGTTGTAATCCGTATGCTCCCCCAACAGATTAATCCTGCCTGGAGCTGCTACCTTCAGGGGGTTTATATTGGATGAAGAATCTTGCATAGGCGGGTATCCGGGATTCCAAAGTACAAAAGCAGGAAGGTTTTGGAAACCCCAACAGCCATTTTTATGGAATAACTGACCTGGGTCCTTGTGCCCTGCGATTATTTTGAGTAATATAGAGATACCGCATTTTGGAGAAAATACTGCTTCCCCCGGGATGGATTTTTTCAAAAGTACATTAGTAGAACCACAGTTAAAGGAAAGGTCATGGAGTTTAACGAACAAGAAAAATTAGGGGTTATAAAGGCCATAGATCAGGTGATCCGCACGGATGACAGAGTGTACGAAGGAGAGTCTTTTTTTCTCTCCCAACTTTCCAAAGTCGTGAAGTTCGACAAAGCCCTTTTTGATCAGGCGCGTCGGATGACACTGGATCAGGCTATTGAAATCCTTAAAGAGATGCCGGATAAAAAGAAGGAAGTACTCGCAATGATGCTCAATCAGGCGGCCAATTCTGACGGACGGGTTCAGGAAGATGAACTCAGGACCATCCATAATATTTTTACACTGGCAGGGATGGATTTTGATAACCTCTGAAACCAGTGAAAAGCGATTATTTCAGACTTAGTATGACGACCTGAAAAATAGTTCTGATATACCTATGAACCCCTTAATCCTATCTGTTTCGTGGAATTTAATTTAGCGGAGAAACTCGGTATTCTCAAAGCCATCGATCAGGTTATCATGGCCGATGACAATATTTACGAAGGGGAGGCGATTTTTGTTTCACAGCTCTCAAATGTTATGGGGTTCAGCGCTGAAATATTTAAAAAGGCCCGGGAAGTAGAGCTCGAAGAGGCTATGGCAATCCTGGAGGTCATGTCCCGCGACAAGAAAGAGGCCCTTGCGATTATCCTGAATGAGGCCGCCAACGCCGACGGGCGTGTAGGGGAGGAAGAACTGAAAATAATTTACCGGATCTTCACGCGAATCGGCATAGATTTCGACGCACTTTGAGATCCACCTTAATGTTTCTCCTGGCAGTTTCCCATG
>CAZEQO010000119.1:0-7518 GCA_964514365.1 uncultured Robiginitalea sp.
ATGGTATGTAAGTGGCGAATATTTCAGGCTTTCATCCAAAAGATCCGTAACCCTTGAGGAGGAAATCGAGTGGGAAGGGGTGGTATATCCGGTTGGGGGCGAAGCCAGTCTGGGTTATAGCCTTACCCTTTATAGAGTTTTCTTTGGCAGAGTAATTAGCAGGGGTCAGAAACACGAACTCGGCGCCGGACTGGGGATTCACGGCCTGAACACTAAGGGATTTATTGAGGGAAATGCTTTTATCGATGATCAGGAAGCAGGCTTTGAAAGAAGTGAGGCAAGTGTATTTCTGCCGTTGCCCAATATAGGCGCTTCGTATACCTGGGCTCCCAATGTCAAATGGGCCTTTATGGCTAAGGTGGACTGGTTTGGTATTAAGATCGATAATATTTCGGGAGGTTTATGGAATGTCAGCCCCGTGGTAACCTATCTCTTTACCAGGAATTTTGGAGTCAGTGCAAGTTATCAGTTCATAAACTTTAGCGCCGACGTGGACCAGGATACTTGGAATGGGGGTTTTGACCTTGGTTTTGGAGGCCCGTCCTTACGACTGGTCGTACATTTTTAAAAGCCTCTGCAAGAGGAAAGTTTAAGCATCACACCCCTTTGCAGATTTTTGAAATACGCCTGAGGTAGTTGTACGTCTTCAAACCCGGAACAGCGCTTAGGATGTTGTAAATCATTATGCTAAAACTAAAAGGTTACACATTTATCCTAATTCTTGGGATATCTATAACCGGTTGCGACACTTCCATTTGTGACGATGGGGATAGGCGAGTATTTTTTGATTCATTTCAAAACAGACTCAAAATTGATCCTGGATATTTCGAAATGGCATCCGATCGAGATACGGTACCGTTTAGACTCGTGGAGAATTTCAATGGGTTTCTAAATAACAGAAGTTTTATTTGTGGGCCTGTAGAGCATGAGACCTTTAGCTCCAGCTTTGATAATGGTTCAGGGCTCAACCTGTCTACCCTATTTGGTTTCAGCTTCCAAATTCAACTGTATTTTAATGAGGATCGCACTACCTATTTTAGTATTCAGGAAGTAGATGGAGATTACTTTTTTTACGACGAATTTTCAGAGACCATTCTGGAAGAATATTCAGTCCGCATCTTACCCGTGTTTGAGTTTAATGGAATTGAATTCAATGAAGTAACCGAAATTCAGGCCATAGTGAATGGACAACTCCTTGAGGAACTTATATATCAACGGGAAAACGGAATCCTGAGTTACCGAAATCTGACCGATAATTTCGAATACAACCAGATCAGGCGGGATTAAATACAAATTTGACGCAGCATTAATGCTGTCCTGACTTTTTTAAAGAACGGGCTGAATAATTGTGATCATAATCTGGTGATTTATTGAAAATGATACAGGGATAAAAGGTAGACTGATTTCACAGTGTTTTGTTTTGGATTCCAATTAGAAGGCGAAGTCCTCCGAATTAATCATCATAATTCAAATATTAATCGTAATATTGCGATAAGAATAGAATTATGGGAGTTTCCAAGACCGAAAAGTTTACAGACCGGCAGAACCGTATTGCTGCACTGGCCAAAGGGCTGGGCCATCCGGCCCGCGTAGCCATACTGGAGCACTTGTTTAAAATACAGGGCTGTGTCTGTGGTGATCTGGTCCAGGAAATCGGGTTGGCCCAACCTACCATCTCCCAACACCTTAAAGAATTAAAGAACCTCGGTTTAATCAAGGGTAATGTGGATGGAGCTAGTGTCTGCTATTGTATTGACCCGGAGAACTGGGCAGAGATGAAGGGGGTTATCCTCCAATTTCTGGACAGCGACCTGACTATCCCAAACCCTTGCGGGCACCAGGGGTCTTAATAGAATCTACTAAAAACAATTTCAATGAAAAACGAACAGGAATTAAAGGATTTGGTACGGGAGCGTTACGCCAAAATTGCCGGACAGGGCAAAGTTGAAAACGCCTCCTCATGTTGTGGGGCTACTACCCCGTCCAACAAGGTGTACAACATAATGATGGACGACTACACAGATACAGAAGGGTATGTGGAAGATGCGGATTTGGGACTGGGTTGTGGCCTTCCTACGGAGTATGCTTTAATCCAAAAAGGGGATACCGTCATTGACCTGGGTTCCGGGGCGGGTAACGATTGTTTTGTAGCCCGGCATGAAACAGGGGCGGAAGGCAAGGTGATCGGCATTGATTTTACACCCGTCATGATTGAAAAGGCCCGGTTGAACGCCGAAAAAATGGGGTATAACAACGTGGAATTCAGAGAAGGGGATATCGATGCCATGCCCGTCAACGACGATGTGGCGGATGTCATTGTCAGCAATTGTGTGCTGAACCTGGTCCCCAATAAGAAGAAGGTTATCGGGGAGATCTTCAGGGTTTTAAAACCCGGGGGGCACTTTAGTATTTCCGATATTGTTTTGGTTGGGGATCTGCCCGAAGCCTTAAAGGAGGATGCCGAAATGTACGCGGGCTGCGTGGCGGGGGCTATTCAAAAATCTGAATACCTCAGCCTGATGGAACAAAAGGGCTTCGCCAACCTGAAAATTCAAAAGGAAAAACCTATCGCCATTCCCGGTGATATACTTGAGAAATATCTTTCGGCCGAGGAAGTAAAAGCATTTAACACAGGGGGAACCGGTATTTTCAGTATTACGGTATTTGCTCAAAAACCGGGATCTAAAACCAAAAAGGTCCTGGCCAGTCTTTCTGAGGTCAAAGCGGCATCGGATTGCGATCCGCAAAGCGGTTGTTGTTAATCCGGCCAACGCGAAGGCAAAGCATTGACTAAACAGCTCGAGATTGCTTTTCGCTTCACGTGTTTTCTATTCGGTGTCATTTATCGATATTTGATACCAGACGTTTCCGTCCGGACTGAGCTTTACGGTCGGGATGCTTAAAACACCAATTCCATGAAGAAGAGATTGCTTTTGATCGGGGCCCTGTTGCTCTTTTCCAGCCATGATATGTACCTCAAGCTGGACTCCTATTTTCTGGAGCCCAATACCCGGGCAGCCATACAACTTTTTAACGGTACATTTGAAAAGAGTGAAAATGTCATTACCCGCGACCGAATGCTCGATGTGAGCCTTGTGGGGAATGGGGAGCGCAGGTCAGTAGATGATTCCCAGTGGAGCGAAAAAGACAGTATTACCATTCTGAATTTCACTACCGGGGCCCCAGGGACATGGGTGGCCGGGGTTTCTACAGGCCCTCGAAACATCGAAATGAGCGGTGCCGATTTCAATAGCTACCTCGAGCACGATGGTATTTTGGATATGCTGGAATGGAGACGGGAGAACCAGGCCCTGGAGCAACCGGCCGTGGAAAAGTACTCCAAACATGTCAAGACGATTTTCCAGGTAGGGGATAAAACATCGGAAGACTGGAAAACCGTTTTGGGCTATCCGATCGAATTTGTGCCCCTGGAAAATCCGTATGACCTGCATCCGGGACATATGCTTTCAGTCCGGTTGCTTTTCGGGGGAGAACCCCTGGCCGATCAGCTGGTCTATGTCGGTTTGGATGCGGACGGATCTGAGAACACTGCCGATCATAGCCATGGAGAAGGTGAAGCGCATGAACATGAGCATACGGATTCCTCCACTGATGACCATACCCATACGGAGGGTATCCAACTGCGCACCGATGCCCAGGGTATTGCCGAGGTGTTTTTGCCAGCCAAAGGCACGTGGTACCTGCGTACCATTCATTTGGTGCATTCGGAAGAAGAGGGCCTCACACATGAATCGAATTGGGCAACCCTGTCTTTTGCGATAGGCGAAGGGCACAGCCATACGCACAACAGTTCCGGGGAAACGGCCGCCGGGGGAACTACTGCCACGGAATCCGGGGATTCAGAGGAATTGCCCGAAAACGGCCGTACCTCTTTTATCTACGGGGTACTTACGGCTCTGGCTATTTTGGGGATTGGGTATTTTGTAGTCAGGCAACGCAATCGCGGGAGATAGACTGTCGATTAAGACTTCAAACATTTGTTTATAAACCACCGCCTTAGGACTTAGCCCATGAAAGGACATGATAAACTCAAGTTAAAAAGAAACACTGCCTTCATAATGGCGATCATCGGTTGGGCTACCTTGATCGTCAGGCTAAAATTCAGAATTGAGACAGAAACGGTTCCCACTACAGAATCCGTTTTGCGATTTCTGAGTTATTTTACTATCCTCACCAATTTACTCCTAACGATATATTTTACCCTGATCGCCCTTTTTCCTAAAAAACAATCGTTTTGGAATATACCGGGAATCCTTACTGCTCTTGCCGCATTTATGGCCTTTGTTGGGGTTGCCTATCATTTGCTCTTAAGCGCTTTATGGAACCCAACAGGCATCACTTATGTTACGGATCAAATCCACCATACCCTCGCACCGGCCGTAGCCGTTATCTTTTGGTATTTTTATGAGGTCAAAGAGAAGGTGGAATTCAAGGGGTTGGTGCTCACCCTTATTTATCCCTTCTTGTATTTGCTTTGGGCGCTTTACAGAGGGGCTTCGGCGGACTTTTATCCCTATTATTTTTTGGACACTGCTCAACTGGGAACCCAACAGGTACTGGTGAATACCGTACTTTTATTTGTAGTTCTGGCCGTTTTCCTACTCATTTTTAATGGGATGAATCGGTGGATGGCCCAGAAGAACAAGTGATCTGTTTATGCTCATTTTCCTTAGGCTTCAAAAGAGAGTCGGCCCATGGTTTGTTTATGCAGAGCACACTGTTATTGAAAAGTTGGTTAGCGCTAACCCCGGGCAGGCCTAAGGATCTTCAGCGGGAGCAGGTTCGGGGGCATCTTCTGAGTCAGAATCCTTTAGGGTGTATTGCATCTTAAAGCCCGGGGCAGCTTCAACATTGTCTTTATCGCTGACTTTCGCTTTTTGAACGACAATCCCGGTAGCCGGTTGTTTGCTCTTTAAATAGGAATCCACCTGTGTAATCATGCTGTTGATGTAGGCCTCGGCCTGTACATCCAGTCCCTGATTCGCGGCAACTTGTCTCAGGGATTTCGCCAGGTCCAGGCTATCAGACCCTACCTCCTGGTATACAAACTTCTCAAAGGCCTTCCGGTCTTCGATGGTGTCTTTTTTGGATCCTGAGAGAAAACGTTCCCCGAGATAAGATTCGGCCATAAGGGATTGGAGCGAATCCACGCCCACAAAATCTATCTCTACGGACAACCCCTCTTTTTGGCTTTCCAGATCGAGGATGATGTCTAACTGTCGTTTCTGGTCATCGGTAAGGGTCGTATCCGGATACGCCACTGCAAACCCTTTGAGGTCATCCGGGTCTGCGTCGATATAGCGGGCCAGGGGTAGGATGGGATTGTCCGTGGTATCGAAGATTTTCTTTTTAAGGGTGGTCCCGATCAGGGCCCAGGTATCCACTTCCGGGTCGTCCATATCCCCCCGGACCGGAACATCGAGTTCAATGTCCCCGTTTTTGTCCTTTAAAAGCCACACGGCGAGCTTTAAAGGAATGGCAAAAAGCCCGCCTTTTAGGTTTTCGACGCTTACATTCTTGATCAGCAGGTTATTTTCGCTCTCCAGTTGCCCTGCGGTTATTTTGGTATCGGAGAAATAAAACATATCCCCGTTTAAGATGGAATGGCCCGTATAGTAACTCGAATAGATATTCAGATCGGAGAGCACAAATTCTTCAATGGCAATATCGATACTCATATGGTTGATATCCATGGGATTATAGCCTATTTCTGCCTTGAGTTTTCCCCTTTCATTCAACAGCATCGTAGATGCGATGTCAATCCATTCACTGTCGCTGTAAATACTATCTGCGTCGATCTCGATCTGACTTAGGGCATAATCGAATGGTTGGCCGGTAAGGTTGTCTGTATAGTCCAACTTACCCTGATTCACCCTTAAGTTTCGGATGGCGTAGTACAGGGAGCTACTGTCTGAGGCCTTCGAAGCAGCAACAGCCGCCGTGTCTTTCGTGGCAGTATCCTCAGCCCCTGAATCCCCTGGGGTTTCTTCATCTAGTTTAAAAATCCGGAACAGGTTATTGGAAACTGAATCGAGTTCAAATTTCAGGTAGGGTTGTTCGAAGGAGAGTTCTCCAATCCGGTAGGAATCGGAGGCGTAATTAATTTCGTCCAGCGTACAAAGAATACTTTCACCGGACAAAAAAGTATCATTATTCATGTCCTTCATCAGGGGTTTGAGTACGTTTACCTCCCCTGAAACAAGGGTTTCCATAGGAGTATTGACGTTACCCGTGAGAATTATTTCCGAATTCACCGTGCCCTCCAGGGAGCTGATTTCAGCATATTCTGCGGTGTATTTTGTAAAGGGCTTCAGCTGCAGGCCTTCCACCTGAATGGTACTTGTAAAATCCCCGGTACCCGGGTGTACGTCGGAAGAAGATGAAATGAGTCCGTAATCACCCATTTGAAAGGCGATATCTGCATTGCTGTCATTTTCCTGGTCCCAGATAATCACAGGAATGGCCAGGTCAAAATCCCTGATCCTGATCGTGTCCTCAATTTGTGCGTCGTAGTAATTGAAGGCACCATCTTTTAGGGCGAGGTCTTCAAGGATATATTTAAAGGCTTCTTCCGGCTCGGATTCCTGGGCGGTGCTGTCTTCTGCCGTATGGAAGGCCACAAGGTCATCAAAATTGTAGGCCTCTCCATTTTTGATCACATTTACAGTTAATCCCTGCAAATAAAAACGATCCAAAGCTTTGATATTGGAGATGTATTTATAAGGCACTGTGTTGACAATCAGGGTGTCAAAAGAAGTAAAGACGTCTGTATCGTTCGCTTCAAACATTTTAAAGCCATAGACGGTAGCCGTACTGGTAAAGTAATTGAATTTGAGTTTCCCTATATCGATTTGCCGCCCAAGGAGCTCTTTGCTATTGTTTATGGCGTAGTTTTTAACGAAGGTGGGAAGAAAAATAAGGATCAGTACAACGAGTACCAGCAGTCCTATCCCGGTGTACTTGAGAATCTTTCGCTTGGAGGCCATGGGTTGGTTTTTAATAATTCAGTCCTGCAAACAGTAGGCTTTGTTCATATGATTTGCGCTTTGGGGTGCGCAATCAGGTTACTGAAGTCTTTACAACGCTCCTTGAAATTGCCTTGTGGAACCCGTCCTCAAAATTGACAACCTCGAAGTCTTAAATATAATAATATTAGGCTTCCTTGGAGGTATTCTCGCGGGGTTTTATGATGGAAACGAAACATTCTATGCAAGATTTGTATAATCCCCGGAATCTCCGTCCGCAGATTTTTTAGGCAGGCAGAAAATACTTTTGACATCTGAAACCCACTCATCGTGGATTATAATCAGGCTGATCTCTTCCAGAGTCTCCAAAATGCCTATGGCGATCATAAAATAAAAGAGCCAATAGACAGGTCCGAAAAATAATGCCCATAAAATGAAAGTGGCCTGCAGGATGGCCGAAGCTTTGGCAAGGTAGGTGTGGAAAGCCGTGGCCTTACCGTATTTTTTGAATGCCAACGCCAATTGAACGATA
>CAZEQO010000119.1:7528-8808 GCA_964514365.1 uncultured Robiginitalea sp.
AAACAAGGAGTCCTGCCAAACCTGCCAGCAGGGTAAGCTGATCCCCGATGGAATCCAGTTGTGAACCCCGTGCACTGGAGATCTTAAGTTTTCGGGCCAGAAATCCGTCTATGGCGTCTGTGGCATAACTAATGAGCAGGAATACAGCAAACCATTCCCGCATGCCCAATGCTAAGAGTAGCACCAACACAGGTAGCGCCAGAATCCTGTAGAAGGAAAACCAGTCGGCAATATTGAATTCTCTAAAAACGTTTTGCATACCCTCCGGGATTGGAACTATAAATGTAATCCGGATAGACTTTACGGGAAATGACTCAGGTCACGCCCCGAATCACGACTTCTCCTCTTCTAATGGGCCTGTCAGGCCCTGGCTGGAGGATCCGGATACGTTTTTAATATGAACATCCCGTTGTGGAAACGGAATCTTGATATTCTCAGTTTTAAACTGGTTGAAAATTTCAACACATACATCGCTTTTGGCCCTGAGCCCTATTTCGAAAGGGACCCAGAAGAGGAGGCGAAAGTTGAGCGAACTCTCCCCAAAGCCTGTAAAAAAAGCGGACGGTTCCGGATCTACTAGCACGTAGTCAAACTTCACTGCGCAGTCTTTCAAAATCTTTAAGACCAGGTTCGGATCTGTGCCATAGGCTGCGCCAATAAGCACTTCAACGCGTTTAATGCTATCCGACAGGGTCCAGTTGATGAGGTCGTTGGAGATGAGATTGTTGTTGGGCACCACAACCTCAGCCCCGTCATAGGTGGAGATGTTACAGGCGCGGATACCGATTTTTTTAACCTTTCCAAAAAGGTTGTTGACCTCTACTGTATCCCCGGGAAGTATAGGGCGTTCAAAGACCAGGATGAGCCCTGAGATGAAGTTTGAAACCACGGTCTGAAGGCCAAACCCGATCCCGAGCCCAAGTGCTCCGGCCATCAGGTTGAATTCGCTCAGATCCACATTGAGATACGCCAGGGCAATGACCAGCCCAAAAATTATTATGGAATAGCGTAAAACCAGTGAAATAGCTGCAGGAATGCCTTTAGGAAGGTTGAAAAAATGCATGAACCCGTATTCTCCTTCCAGAAAAAAGGTAATCAACTTTGAAATCCCATAGGACAAGGACAAAACAAAGAGGAACATAAAGATGGAACCCAGGGTAAATGAAAGACTTCCTACTTCATAAGGTTCGGTCATAAAACTACTCACCACCTCTTTGATCGCGCGCCACTCATCGATCAGGTTTAAAAAGAAGAACACAAATATGGCCGCTACAATGAAC
>CAZEQO010000120.1:0-5443 GCA_964514365.1 uncultured Robiginitalea sp.
GGGTTGATCGGTCTGGTGGAAGGCATCATTTACCTGACTAAATCGGACGAGGACCTTTACAATACCTATCAGGTGGGGCGAAAACCCTGGTTTTAAGCCTCCCCGCTGAGATCTATTAAGTCGCGCTTATCAGTGCCCGTACTGCTCTCATTACAAACGAACCGGGGAACGGCTTTTAATCAGTGGGTGTGCCCTCGTTTAATTTTCGTTCCAACTCGGCCTGGAACTCTTCCATGACGGGCTTCACAGTGGTCTCCGGAAGGTCAGAAATCTTAATGTACATCAATCCGTCCACGGCATTGTTGAAAAGGGGATCTACGTTAAATGCCACCACCCGGGCATTTTGCTTGATGTATTTTTTAATCAGGACCGGAAGGCGAAGGGCGCCAGGCTCTACTTCGTCGATCAGCTTATCGAATTTATTGAGATCCGCCTTGGTTTCGTCAAATACAAACTCCTTGTCCGCATCCTTGAGTTTTACCTTAAAATCCTTTTTGGGATGGATGTACTGGGCCACATACGGATCCCAATAATTGGATTTCATAAACTCAATCATCAGGGATTTCGAAAAGTTTGAAAACTGATTACTTATACTTACCCCTCCTATAAGGTATTCGTGTTCGGGGAATCTAAGGGTAGTGTGTACGATACCCTTCCAAAGCAGGAACAAGGGCATCGGGCGCTGCTGGTAATCCGAAACGATATAGGCCCGACCCATTTCTATGGAGCGCTGCATCATCGGATACAATTCGGGCTCGACCCGAAAGAGTTCCTGAAGGTAAAACCCGTCAATTCCGTATTCCTTATAGATGTCGGCTCCCATTCCCATGCGGTACGCTCCTACAATACGTTTATCTGTATCATCCCAGAGGAACAGGTGATGGTAGTACTCATCAAACCGGTCCAGATCTACAGCGTTATTCGTCCCTTCCCCTATGGCCCGGAAAGTCATTTCACGTTGTCTTCCAATCTCCTGAAGGATAAAGGGCATATCCTTTTTCTGAGCCAGAAAAACCTCGTAGTTTTTACTTTGCAACAAGCGGCACTCCTTCTCCCTGAGTTTTACAATTTCCCCTTCAATAACCTCGGTACGAACCGCGGAAGCAATTTTTCGGGGTGGTTTCGGGATTTTGATCGATGTGGGTAATTGATCTATGAGGCGTTCTTTTTGATAGGCGTTGGCCAGCATATACGTTTTTCGCCTCAGCAAATCCGTGAACTCTGAAAGGGTCTTCTGTTCCTTCTGGACTTCAGGGGAAATGGGCTGTCCGATCCTCACCTTAATACTCCTGCTGTGTTGTGTAGCCAGTTCTGAAGGTAATTTTGCGGTTCTCAGCATCTCGTTCATTCGGGAAAGCCTATAGAACAACCGACTGTTCCTGGCGTGAAAATAAATAGGAACTACCGGGACCCCCGATTTTCGAATGAGTTTAACCGCGGCTTCTTCCCAGGGTTTGTCTACGATGAGTTTCCCGTCCTTGTACGTGGAAACCTCACCTGCCGGAAATATACCGAGGGGATGTCCTGCTCCCAGATGTTCCATAGCCCTCTTAAAACCGAGAACAGAACTCTTCACGTCCCTTTTGTTTTCAAAAGGGTTGACCGGAAGAATGTACGGGCGTAAGGGTTCTATACGCTGTAAGAGGAAATTTGCAATTATCTTATAGTCAGGTCTTCGGGCCAGCAGCAGCTTTAAAAGTAAAATACCGTCTATACCGCCGAGGGGATGGTTACTGATAGTAATATACGCCCCTTCCCTGGGGAGGCGTTTAAAATCCTCTTCGGGAATCTCAAAATCAATTTCATAATGGTTTAGGATAGCATCGAGAAACTCAGGGCCGGGCAGGTCCTTATAGGTTTCATAGACCCGGTTGATACTGCTCATCCGCGTTAGCCGCATAAGAGCCCAGCTTACAGCAGTGCCCAGGGGTCCATAGCGATCCAGCTGAATCGCCTGTGCCACTTCTTTAGCAGTAACAAGACTCATAATCCTAGGGATTGAATCGATAAAGATATAAAAACGAAGGTGCCGGGCTTACGTTTTTATGACAAGTTGTACAGTTTCCTTACCGCGTTGCTCCAGCAGTACATCCCTTCCATTAAGCAGGGAGGCAATCGCCTTTGAATCGAAATGCCGTACCGTGTACAGGGATACCCCTTCCTGGTGCTTCACCCGGTACTTTCCCTTGAGGTGCTGCAATAACCCGGGAAGCTGACCAAACCGGTTATCAAAACAAACTGAAAAACTGATGGCTGAATTCTGGATCAGATCCACCTTCATTTTATAATCGTGAAGCAGTTTAAAAATCTCACTGATATTCTCTTCCACGATAAAGGAAAAATCCAATGAAGACAGCTTCATCAAAACCTGGTTCCTTTTAAGGATAAAGCACGGTATTTTGGGGTCCAGGTTAATACCTTTCCCCACCTGAGTCCCGGGATTGGAAGGGTTGAGAAAAGACTTCACATATAAGGGGATTTCCTTGCGCTGCAGGGGCTGAAGTGTTTTTGGGTGAATTACGGAAGCCCCGTAAAAGGCGAGCTCAATGGCTTCCCGGTATGAAATGCGGTTCAATAACCGCGTCTTTTCAAAATAGCGGGGATCCGCATTGAGGACCCCGGGGACGTCTTTCCATATGGTCACAGATTCAGCATTCAGGCAAAATGCGATGATGGCGGCCGTGTAATCCGAACCTTCCCTGCCCAGGGTGGTTGTAAAATTATTTTCATCACTTCCCAGAAAACCCTGGGTAATAAATAATTTTGAGGATCCGCTTAGGGCCGCTATTTCTTTCTGGGTTTGGGTCCAGTCCACCCGGGCATCCCTGTAATTGGCATCGGTCTTAATAAAACGGCGGATGTCCAAAAGGGTATTTTCTATACCTTCCTCCCTGAGGTATTGACCTATAATAGTTGTGGAAAGCAATTCACCGTAACCCACGACCTGATCGTACACAAAAGCATACTTGGGCGATTTATTCCAGGCCAAAAATCCCCGGACTTCTTCAAAGAGCCCTCGAACCTCCCGGTATACCGGATGGCCTTCCGAAGGAAACAATTCCCGGAGGATCTCCAAATGAAAAGATTCGACCACCTCCAGGGCGGGGGTTACGGCATCTTTATCCCCGAAGTAAGCATCTACTGCCGCCTCCAGGGCGTTGGTCATTTTTCCCATCGCAGATACCACCAAAAATGTCTTTTCCGTACCGGTTTCCCGAAGCACCTGAATCAGATTCCTGACCCCTTCTGCATCCTTTACAGAAGCCCCTCCAAATTTAAAGATCCTCATAGCGCTCTAAATACCTGTCAATTCCCCTGGTATCCAGCTGCACCAGATTCCAATCTGTTAATATGTGTGCCCCCCTCGCGTCGTAAAAACGAATGGCGGGATCATTCCAGTCGAGCACTTCCCAACTGGCACGCCGGGCTCCCCTGTCTTTTGCATAACGGATTACGGCAGTGAGCAGGGCTCCGCCGATACCGCGTCCCCGGGCAGCTTTTGTCACAACCAAATCTTCGAGATGGACGACCAGGCCCTTCCATGTAGAGTACCGGGGATAGCACAAAGCCATCCCCAGGACTTTTCCAGCTTCTTCGGCTACATAACACTGAAACCGCGGTACCGGTCCAAAACCATCCCGTACCAGGTCCTCCAAAGTGATTTCCACCGCGTCGGGTTGACGCTCAAAGACCGCGAGTTCGCGAATCAAATTAAGGACTGCTCCCATATCCTCTGGCCTCGCCGGCCGTATTCTATATCCACTCATAGTATGCAAATAAAGCAATAACTGCCTTAACTGACCGTTCTGATGCTTACGAAATCGTTCTAGTGTTGCAAAATAATCGATATTTGCAATGACCAAATTCCAACCTTAGCACATGCAGCAAAAGAAAAAAACGCTCGGGGAGTTTATTATCGAGAACCAGACCGAGTTTAAATATTCCTCCGGAGAGCTTTCCAAACTTATCAATGCCATACGCCTGGCTGCAAAAGTCGTCAACCACGAAGTAAACAAGGCAGGGCTTATCGATATTCTCGGGGCTGCAGGAGACACCAATATACAGGGAGAAAGTCAGCAGAAGCTGGATGTTTTGGCCAACGAACGTTTTATCCAAACGCTGAAAAATCGGGAAATTGTCTGTGGGATTGCCTCAGAAGAAGAAGACGATTTTATCGCCATCAACAGCCATGACAATCAACACCAGAACAAATATGTGGTTTTGATAGACCCCCTCGACGGCTCCTCCAATATAGATGTCAACGTGTCGGTGGGAACTATATTTTCAATTTATCGGCGGGTGACCCCAATTGGCAGCCCGGTGACCCTTGAGGATTTTCTGCAACCCGGAATCAACCAGGTAGCGGCCGGATATATCGTATACGGAACCTCGACCATGCTGGTCTATACCACAGGACACGGGGTCAATGGCTTCACCCTGAACCCCGCCATCGGGACGTTTTACCTTTCCCATCCCGATATGCAATTTCCGGAAACCGGAAACATCTATTCGGTAAACGAAGGGAATTATATCCATTTTCCCCAGGGCGTAAAAGACTATATCAAATATTGCCAGATGGAAGAGGGCGACCGACCCTATACCTCCCGATATATCGGTTCCCTGGTCTCAGATTTCCACCGCAACATGATCAAAGGAGGTATTTATATCTATCCTAAAAGCAGTGTGAACTCCGAAGGAAAACTGCGTTTGCTCTACGAGTGCAACCCTATGGCCTTCCTGGCGGAACAAGCCAATGGAAGGGCTTCTGATGGCTTCGGGAGAATCATGGAGATTCAGCCTGTGGAACTGCATCAGCGCGTACCTTTTTTCTGCGGAAGCCGCTTAATGGTGGAGAAAGCCGAGTCGTTTATGTCAGCCCGGAAGTAGCTACTTTTCCATCAGGTACATATAGTCTTCGAAGGGAATCTGACCCTTGAAAATCTTCGTGGATTTTTGGACCAGTTCGTTGGCCTTGCCGGGGGGAAAACCCAATGCGACCGCATACTTTTCTACCATACCCATCTGATCTCCCTCGATATCGTTATCCGCAAAAATAATCCGGAAAAAATCGTACAGGCGCTCCAGACGTTCTTCCATCCCCAGTGAGCCTTCAATCGGATACTTATTCTCCTTTTTCATCACCTCTTTATACTCCGCCGGGGTAATATCGAGTTTTTCCGCAAAACGATCCAGGATTTTCCTTTCCTGAGGGTTAATCTCTCCATCTACGGCCGCTAAGGATGCCATGGCAGCAAAATGTGCCAGATTCCTGCGGCTCTCACTATTTTTATATAAATCTATTATAGGCATGGTTGTATTTTGAGACAAATATACTTTTTTTAAATACCTAAACCAGCAGAGCACCATTCATTCCCTGCTATCATCCTTAACCACTCATAACACCGGGCAAACCGAATAATCCGTAACTTGGGGGCGCTATGAA
>CAZEQO010000120.1:5556-8555 GCA_964514365.1 uncultured Robiginitalea sp.
TGGCCATTCGGATCACTCCCGGCCCGGGAATGGCGAGTACATCACACAAAAGGACAACATCCCCATAATTACACATCGCCTTGGAACCCTCAACGCCCTGGGTATGGAATGGGGTGAATCCATAAAAATCAGGGGGGTTCGCTTCAGTTTCCATCCCTCGGGACATATCGTAGGTGCCTCACAGATCCGGGTGGAACACCAGGGAGAGGTCTGGGTTTTCTCGGGAGACTATAAAACAGAAGACGACGGTCTGGCCACACCTTTTGAACCCATAAGGTGCCATACCTTTATAACAGAGTGTACTTTTGGGCTGCCGGCTTTCTCATGGCAACCACAGGC
Source organism: uncultured Robiginitalea sp. (assembly GCA_964514365.1). Classification (GTDB taxonomy): domain Bacteria; phylum Bacteroidota; class Bacteroidia; order Flavobacteriales; family Flavobacteriaceae; genus Robiginitalea. The sequence continues at coordinate 5,896 of CAZEQO010000120.1, forward strand.
CACCGTCTTACGGGAGATCAACTCCTGGTGGAAGCAAGTTCAGGATAGGGGTCGTACAGCAGTCCTCTTTGCCTATTCCCTTGGCAAGGCCCAGCGGCTGCTGATGTATCTCGATCAGAATATTGGTACGGTTTATACCCACGGAGCCATTGAAAACACGAACGAGGTCATCAGGAAGTATAAACCGCTGCCCCCATCGGTTCGAATCACCCGGGAAACTGCGACCAAAGAGCTTTCGGGCCACCTGGTCCTGGCCCCTCCCAGTGCGCAGGGTAGTGCCTGGCTGCGTAAAATGGCGCCTTTTGAAACAGCGTCTGCCAGTGGCTGGATGGCCTTCAGGGGGGCGCGCCGGAGGCGGGCAGTAGACCGGGGTTTTGTGCTCAGTGACCATTGCGACTGGTCCGGGTTGCTCCGGAGCATTGAGGCTACAGGGGCAGAACGCGTGATTTGTACGCATGGGTATACCGATATTTTTGCCCGTTATCTAAGGGAAAAAGGGTATGATGCGCGAACGGAGGCCACCCAATACGAAGGAGAATTGGAGGAACTTGAGAAGTCAGAATAATTAAGTGCCATGGAAACATTTGCAGACCTGGTCCGAACACTCGATACCAATACGAAAACCAACGTGAAAGTTGCGGCTTTGGCCGATTATTTTCGTACAGCCAGTGATTCTGACAAAGTCTGGACCATCGCAATCCTCTCCCACCGAAGGCCACCCCGTCCGGTAAACACCCGGTTGCTGCGTGAGTGGGCGGCCGAACTGGCGGGTATTCAACCCTGGCTCTTTGAAGAGAGTTACCATATCGTTGGGGATCTGGCGGAAACTATCGCTCTTGTCCTCCCTTCGGACCCCGCGAGTGAAACACCGCTGCTTACTCTGAGTGAGTATTTAAATGTATTTGCCGATCTGAAGCAACAATCAGAAGCGCATAAAAAGGCCTATGTACTGAAACACTGGCCCGGGATGACCTATTATCAGCGCTTTGTCTTTACCAAACTCTTTACCGGGGGTTTTCGTATCGGTATCAGTCAAAAACTCATGACCCGGGCCCTTTCACGGGCCACGGGTATCGAAGAAGAAACCCTCGCGTACCGGCTGATGGGTAACTGGGACCCCGCTTCTGTTTCCTTTAAGGAGCTGGTGCTGGAACCCCAGTTGGAGGAGCAGTACTCCAAACCCTACCCGTTTTACCTCGCCTACCCCCTTGAAGCGACTCCTGAAGACCTGGGAGCTCCTTCACAATGGGTTATGGAACACAAATGGGACGGTATTCGGGCACAAGTCATCTGCCGCAACAAAACCCTTTTCATCTGGAGTCGGGGGGAAGAGCTGGTTACCGGGCAATATCCCGAATTTCAGGTTTTAACGGATGTCCTTCCCGAGGGAACCGTCCTCGACGGTGAACTCCTCCCCTTCCCCGGCGGCCGGATAGGGAGCTTTAAGGACCTCCAGAAGCGTTTGGGGCGAAAAAAAGTAAGTCGTCGGCTTTTAAACGAAACCCCCGTAATCCTCAGGGCGTATGACTTATTGGAATGGGAAGGTGCCGACATCAGAAACAAGCCTTTTCACTACAGGAACCAATTACTCAACACCCTACTGGATCAACTTCGCAAGTCGGGGCAGCAATACCCCCTGGACGGATCTGACGTCCTGGACATCCCCAACTGGGAAAGCGCCGCATTAGAAAGGGAGCGCTCCAGGGAAAAACATTCCGAGGGCCTGATGCTCAAACGCAGGGACGCCCCTTACCGGGTAGGTCGCAAAAAGGGGGACTGGTGGAAATGGAAAGTGGACCCTTTCACTATTGACGCTGTACTGACCTATGCCATGCGGGGTCACGGGCGACGGACCAACCTCTTTACCGACTATACTTTTGCCCTATGGGATGAGAATGAATCCGGAGAACGCGAACTGGTGACTTTTGCCAAAGCGTATTCGGGCCTGACTGACGCAGAACTCAAAAAGATAGATGCCTGGATTAAAAAAAATACCCTGGAACGCTTCGGGCCCGTGCGTTCGGTCACCCCATACCACGTTTTTGAAATTGCCTTCGAGGGAATCGCCTATTCCAAACGTCACAAAAGTGGGGTTGCAACCCGATTTCCACGAATCCTGCGCTGGAGAAAGGACAAATCCCCTGAAGAGGCCAATTCACTTTCCGACCTGAAACTCCTGATTCCCTGAAAATGGCAAAAAAAGCGGACAATGACATCTGGATTTCCAAGGCCGGGGCGTGGTTTGAGCAGCAGGGCTGGTCGCCCTTTGACTTCCAACGACAAACCTGGAAAGCTTTTCTAGAGGGAAAGAACGGATTGTTGAACGCCCCAACGGGGAGTGGAAAAACCTTTGCCCTGTGGTTTCCCATCCTGTTGCATTATCTAAGAGAACAAACTGATTCCGGAGGAATACATCCCCCGGGCCTGAAGGCTGTATGGATCACCCCCCTCAGGGCGCTCTCCGGTGAAATCCACCAATCAGCACAGCGGATCGTCAACGATCTAGGCATTCCCTTTAGCGTGGGAATACGCACAGGGGATACCTCCCAAAGCGAAAGGGCCCGACAGCGTAAAAAAATGCCCGATCTGCTCATCACCACCCCGGAAAGCCTGCAATTACTACTGGCTTCAAAAGGGTATGACAAGGATTTCGGAAAGTG
>CAZEQO010000121.1:0-8528 GCA_964514365.1 uncultured Robiginitalea sp.
GCAATCCCAATAAACACTTGCTTTAAATGAGTCCAAAGCGATTTAAAATGGTCCGATCAGGTACTTTGAGCCTGGTGCTTGCCCCTGTGCTGCTTTTGCTCTTCACACATACGCAGGTAGGCGCCCAAAAGACGGGAGAAGATGAATTGGGTGCCTGGTATATGTATTTTGGAATGAACCGGCTGGCTGAGCGCTGGAGCCTGCATACGGAAGCCCAATGGCGTTTTTATGAGGTGGATCGCAATTTTAACCAGCTCCTGCTGCGGACCGGAATAAACTACCATATAGATAAAAACGCCATCGCTACACTGGGCTACGCCTATATCGATACCGACCCGACCTTCGAGGATATTCCCACCGTGGATTTGCCTTTTGCAGGCAACCAGATTTCAGAAAACCGGATTTTTCAGCAGTTTATCCTAACCAATAAGGTGTGGGAATTTAATTTTGAACACCGTTACCGCCTGGAACAACGCTTTATAAATTATCAGGGGGAAAACACCACCCTTCACAGGGCCCGATACCGATTGCAACTGACCCTGCCCCTGACGAACACTTTTTTTATCAACCTCTACGATGAGCTTTTTATAAATCTTCAGGATGAACTGTTTGACCAAAACCGACTTTATGCGGCTCTGGGGGTGCGCATCACTGAAAATAGCAGTATCCAGATCGGCTATCTAAAAAACCACTTCAGGACGACTGATTTTGACCGCCTGCAATTCGCCCTTTTTTACAACCCGGACCTCAGGGGGCTTTTTAATAAAGAACCCTTAAACTAAAGGGCTTAGGTTAGCCATCTCCCTTCTTTTTACGAAATTAGTAGTAAAAGTTGATTGGATGAAGACAGAAAAAGTCCATTTCGAAAATTCCAGGGGAGACCAGCTCACGGGGAGGCTGGAGCTGCCGCCTGACCAACATCCGCATAACTTCGCCATTTTTGCCCACTGTTTTACCTGTACCAAGAACCTAATCGCGGTAAGGCAGATCAGCGATGCCCTGGCGCGGGAAGGTTTCGGGGTTCTGAGATTTGATTTTACAGGCCTGGGTGAAAGTAGTGGCGATTTTTCACAGACAAATTTCTCGGGCAATGTAGGAGACCTTGAAGCAGCATCTGCCTTTCTCGAAATGCAGTATCAGGCGCCAAGCCTGCTTGTGGGGCACTCCCTGGGGGGTGCCGCTGTTCTCATGGCGGCCTCCAATCTGCCCTCGGTTCGGGCAGTGGCTACACTTGGCGCTCCCTCAGAACCTCAGCACGTAACTCATTTATTGCGTTCCAGTCTGGAAGAAATTCAATCTGAAGGCCGGGCGAAAGTACAAATAGGCGGACAGGAGTTCACCATAGAAAAACAGTTTCTGGATGACTTGCAGGCCCATAAACTACCAGTGGTCGTCAAAAATCTCGATCGCGCCCTGCTCATCCTGCATTCCCCTCAGGACCAGATTGTGGAAATTAAAAATGCAGAGGAAATCTATCTTTCCGCCCGCCATCCAAAAAGCTTTGTAAGCCTCGATGGTGCAGACCACCTTCTCAGTACTAGATCTGACGCGCTTTATGCCGGAAAGGTGATCGCAAACTGGGCGAGTCGGTATGTGCCCTTGCCAAAACCTGAAAAAGTCAAGAGCGACCATCAGGTTGTCGCACGTCTCGAACAAGAGGATGGCTATACTACAGAGCTTAAAGTGGGTAATCACTATATGATTGCTGATGAGCCTGTTGATTTCGGAGGGAACGATTTCGGGCCTTCCCCATACGAATTAGTGTCTGCGGGCCTTTCGGCCTGCACCTCAATGACCCTTCAGATGTATGCCCGCAGAAAGGGATGGCCATTGGAAGCGGCAGAGACCCATACCTCATACAGCAAGGAGCATGCGGTGGACTGCGCAGATTGCGAGACCAGTTCAAAATCAAAGATCGATACCTTTCGCAGGGAAATACGACTTGTCGGACCCCTGGATGCAGGCCAGAAAAACCGTTTAATGGAAATTGCGGATCGCTGCCCGGTACACCGTACCCTGGATTCCGTTACAGAAATTATAACAAAACAGGTTTCTGAATGAGAAGCCCCGGAATTGAAGAGGGTAAACAAGGCTCTTGTGGCCTGTGAGCATTTCGTTTCGGGTATTCGAAATTTACGGGATCTTATCCGATTGAAGGAGTAATTGACTTCAAAGGGTATATTCCTTATCTTTTAACCTCACTAAAACAAGACCATGAAAAAACTAAATGTGATTTGTCTGAGCCTGCTTCTGGGCGCAGTACTGAGTTGTAAGGAGGCCAAAAAAGATGTAGAAAAGGTTTCAGATGACGTGGAAGAAGCAGTTGAAATCTCTGTTGAAGAAGTAGAGGAAACCGTAATTTCATTCCAGATGGAACCCAAAAGCGACAGCAATGTAAAGGGGATGGTGACATTTGTGGAAAAAGATGGGAAGGTGGCAATGTCCGCTACATTTTCAGGCCTTTCGCCCGGAGAGCACGCCATCCACTTACATGAAAAAGCAGACTGTTCTTCTGCGGACGGAAAATCAACAGGAGGACACTGGAATCCTACTGCAGAGCCACATGGAAAATGGGGGGATGCCGAAGGGTTTCACAAAGGAGATATCGGAAACTTTCTCGCCAATGAAGACGGCAGCGCGGAAGTAAGCTTTGAAACTGATGCCTGGTGTATCGGATGTGGGGATCCGAACAAGGACATCCTGGGTAAAGCCGTGATTGTGCATCAGGGAATTGATGATTTCACCTCCCAACCCAGTGGGGCCGCCGGGGCGAGAATTAGCTGTACCGGTATTATAGAATAATAAAATAGTGAATACTGTGTCCAGGAAGCCGCCTCAATACTGGGGCGGTTTTTTTTTAGCACGATTCAAAGCCTGATGGGCCAAATAGAGTTTAACCCCGAGTGCACTCATGATGAAAATCCAAAGCAAGAATAAAAAGAGTTCCATATTCATTGTATTTATTCTTCAAAGCCGATACGCTGTTCCGTCTTTAAAAACTGAAATCCTGGTGAAAACCCGGATTCCCAAAGTGTTCAGAAGGTAAAATTAGCACAACAAAGGGTTCAGGTAACTGCTAAAAATTAATAGAAAAGGGGCTTAATCGAGAATTTTAAGCCGAATTACTACCGGAAGAACCTCCAGAACGGTTCTCCGGGAATCCACAATGACCCCGGCTTTGGTCGAAAAAGGAGATGCGGTATCCTTTTTTCCGCTATTTTTGGAGGCCTAATTCATTTATTCATGAACCCATCAGCCCTTGGGTGGATTGATAAATTTGGTGCGCTACGGACCACAGAAATCTTTGCTTACAGGGATTTAGATGCCCTGGACGCCGATCTGCGCTCCTGTGGATTTATGTACGGTATTAATGTTGGAATCCCGGGGTTTATAAAACCCTCCTACCCGCTATCACAAGACGAAAAAGCCAAAGTCAATTTACTCACAGGCCTCTATGGCAGTCATCGCCTGATCTTCCCTGAAGCATCTTATGCTGATTTCCTGGGCAGCGTCCGGCAGTTCTATAAAGAATTGGAACTCGGCCAACCCAACCTGCTGCAGAAAATACTTCAGAGCGGTAAGACCTCCGTACAGCTCGAGAAAATTCTGGACTCCAGGGTGTATTTGGGAGAACCCATACTTAGCCGCACGTTTAACTCAATGATTACTAACGTCTTACTCCCTATTGACGTACTGGCATACAGGGCATTTCTCAAAGGAGAGGTTCAGTTAAAACAATATGCGGGAACGTTAGAGTCCGTCGTCATCAATATTATCTACCACTCCCTGGATTCGGAATCCCCTTCTGAGAATCGGAAGAAGCTGCGGGATGCCTTTGAAAATTCGCGTACTTATTTAGGGGTAAAGCATCCCGGATCCTTCAAAGAATTCAGAAAACTCCTGGAACACTACAGAGGGACGGATGCAGCCCACTACTTCCTTGATATAGCTGCCCTGACGGTTCTCGAACAAGACAGACCGGATACCCGTCAGCAACGGTATGTCCTCAAACAGGGCACTGCACTGGGTTTCCATAAAAAAGAAATCACAGGGGCGTTAAGAGATATTGAAGCATTTTTCAGGTTGCATAGCAGGGAGGTGTATTTCCTCAGGGAAGCTGTCCCGGGTTCGCAGTACTATGAGAGTATGGCACGGATGGTAGATCGCCTGATCAGCAGAAACAGCAAACGCCTCCGAAAAGAGCTATCCCAAAGCAAAGAACTGATGCTGCTGCTCTCGAAATCCACCGTACGGGAATTAAATTCAGAGGAGAAAAAGAAGGTACAAAAACAATTGCTGGACATCTTTAAGAGCATCCCTTCCCTGGCCATTTTCCTCTTGCCGGGAGGGGTCGTGCTGTTGCCTATCTTTATAAGCTTAATCCCCAAACTTCTCCCGTCTTCCTTTGATGAAAATCGTATAGATTAGCTTAAAAGGACATCATAGTTTTTTTCTATGATAAGTATTAAAATATTATTTATCAGTATTTTATGATGTTTTATTCCAACCATAACTTAAAGTCCTTAACGCGTTCCCTACTCACGATAATTTCCTGTTCATTAAAGCGGTTCAGCTTCACTTTCAGACGGGAATTCGAGTACGCAATGATGTCTGCGATATGGTTTAACTGTACATAAAATTTCCTGCTGACCCGAAAGAAATGTTCGGGTGACAGTTCCTCTTCCAACTGCTCAAGTGTGGTATCCAGAAGGTAAGAACGTCCTTCGGTCGTAGCGGCATACGTCCCCTTGTTTTCGCTGTAGAAACACTCGACTTCGTCTGTTGGAATGATTTTTATATGCTGCCCTACCCGGGCGGTAAATCTGTTTTTGTATTCCCTTCCCACAGGATTGACCAGTAATTTACGAATGTCCTCGAAATCGATGCGAACCTCCGTATTATTTCCGCCAAGCGTGCGGTACTTCACCAGTGCAGCTTCTAGCTCTTCTTCATCGATGGGCTTTAATAAATAATCAATGCTGTTGAGCTTAAAAGCCTGCAATGCATATTCGTCATACGCCGTTGTGAAGATAATGGGGCTGCGGACCGCTACCTGGTCAAAAATTTCAAAAGAAAGGCCATCCGAAAGCTGAATGTCGAGAAAAATGAGATCAGGAGCCGTATTCTCCTTAAACCAGGCAATGGACTCGGCTACAGAGTGCAACATATGGGCAACTTCAATATTTCGGGCTTCCAGAAGGCGGCTTAACCGCCTGGCGGAAGGTTTTTCATCTTCGATAATCAGTGCTTTCATCCCTTTGGGGTTAAGTGTACTATAGGTTTAGGACTTCTCCTGTGTGGCCGGACCAAGTATTATTTGAACCGTTCGGATTCCTTTCGGTCTTCCTCCATATATTTCTGAATCATCCGGTTTTCCCATGCTTTCCCGAAAAACGGGTTTAACCTGAAGGTGACCAGAGCGTGAATGAAAAGCCCCAGACCCCAGAAAATGGCTGTTGAAAAATTATACCAGTGCAGGGTAAAATTCTCATTGTCAGCCTGGGACATCAACATAACTACAATAATAAAGGTGTTTATAATTAAGTACACCATCAGGTGTATATAGAACCCCTTGAGTTCGTCAACCCGCTTCTTGGCGCGTTTTCGTTTTTCGAGTATGTTTAATTCTTCCATTGCTATATCTTTTAATTCTTATTCCCAGCGGGAATTGTTTTTTTGTTCTTCTTCCATATACTCCCTGATTTTGCGATCTTCCCAGTCCCTGGAGAAAAACGGATTCCATCCAAAAGTCCTGAAGGCGTGGAAAAATAAACCGATCCCCCAGCCGAATGCTGCCCAGAGGAACCACATATAGCGCCAGTCATTGGTCAGGTAATTAATGACCGCCAGCAGGGATATCACAAAAATATAAGCCGTTAGGTTGCCATAGAACTTTTTTAGCTCCTCAACCCGCTCTTTGGCCCTTAAGTATTTTGATTCCCGAGTTTCCATATCCTTGTTTTCTGTTGTTTTCATATTTCCTTTATAATGATGGGCCTTTATCATCAGCTGCCATGAATTCCTTTATCTTCCGTTCCTCCCAGCGCTTGCCCCATAAAGGGTTATATCCATAAGCGGCCATTCCCTGCATAATGAGGCCGAAGCCCCACCCAATGGCAGGAAAAATAACCCATGGGAAAGCGAAGGAGGTCGTTTTCCAGTTCAGCCAGGCCAGAAATGGGATGACTATACAATATGAAATAAGGGATCCATAGAAGTCCTTGATCGCATCCACGCGTTCTTTAGCCCGTAAAAATAGTTCGTGTTTTTCCTGTGGTTTCATGAGGTGAATATTTAATACCTCAAAAGTCTTGTTTCGGGGGCCTATTTCAAAAAACGGAAAACCGAGTCGTCGGATTTAGCGACTGAATTGTCACCAGTGATCTCAAAAATCCTCTTTTTCCATCAACTCCCGGATCTTGCGTTCTTCCCAACGCTTACCCCATAAAGGGTTATAGCCATAAGCCTCCATTCCGTGCATTAACAGGCCGAATCCCCATCCCATCATTGGGAAAATAACCCATGGAAAACCGAATCCGGTTGTTTTCCAGTTCAGCCAGGCCAAAAATGGAATGACGACCATATAAGACCCCAGATTTCCGTAAAAGCTCTTAATGGCTTCGACCTTTTCCCGGGCTTTCTCATAGCGCTTGTCTTCAATGTACTCGGCCTGAGATGGATATTTAGATACCTGGCGGCGGAGTATCGGAATCGAAACACGAAACTTCATTTTGTCCTTTTCAATGCCCACCTCCCGCTGGGAAAGCAGTGAATACCGCTGAAGGATATTCTGCAAACCCACCCCACTCGATTTGGTGATGACCTTTTTTTCCTGAAGGTTATTGGTCACTACAACACAACCATCTTCTTCTGTGACCTTTATGTGTAAGGGCCGCTCCGGGGTGACTACATTGTGCTTCACGGCATTCTCAAGCAGTAATTGCAGGGAGAGCGGGACGATTTTGGCTTCCGGATCTGTACTTTTTTCAGGAATCTCAAAATGAATCCCCTCCTCAAAACGCATTTTTAAAAGCCGCACATAGGTTCGGGCAAAGGCAAACTCCTCATCTACCGGCACCAGTTCCTTATTCTTTTGCTCGAGGACGTAGCGGTAGACTTTTGAAAGGGCCGTGGTGAAACGTTGCGCCTGCTCAGGATCTTCCTCAATAAGACTCGTCAGTACATTCAGGCTATTAAAGAGAAAATGTGGGTCCAGTTGATTTTTCAGGGCATCAAACTGGGCTGAAGCTGTTCCCGCAATAATCTTTTGCTCTTTGACTTTGGTTTCCTGCCTGTGTTTATAATAAAAAAATGCGTAGAAAACCCCCGATATACAAACAGCGAGGATAGATGTGTTCAGATAGTATTCGAAAGACTCCCCACTTAAGAAGCTGGTGAGGTCATTCCCACGCAATCCTAAGCTAATGATGCTCCGGGCTATAAAAATGGCGAAAAGGGAAACAATGATATTCCCCAAAATACTCATTGCCAGTAGTTTGCTTCTGAAGAGTTTTAAGCCAAACCGATTTAACAGGTAGGCAATCAGTAAGGCATTAGCCATATAGATCAACCATGAAAATATCATATGGTCGAGTAACCCGCTCCAAAAAGCTTCATTAATAACCAGGCTGCGGCCGTTGAAGAAGTAAATCACCTGGAAGATGATAAAAAGCACGACCCCAATAAGGGTAGCACTGGAAAAATGTCTGAGTACTGATTTCATTCAATCGAATTTCTCAAGGGTTAAATGTAGCGAAATCCGGGCAGGTACCGCCCTGTGGACTCCCGCCCCCGGCCTGAACTTTTCGGCACTGGTGCCCCGTTCAGATTTAATGGGTAAAGCTAGTGCTTGCGCCAAAACCCCGGGGTATTGCTTTTCTGAAATGCCGGAATTCCATTCCGAATTGTATTTTTAGACTCCTGAACTGTGCTGCTATGTATATACCCCCCGCCTATCGAAATGAGAATCCGGAAGAAATCCGGAAATTCCTTGAGGATAATGCCTTTGGTATTATTGTAAGTACAGGCCCCGGGGGGCCACAGGCGACACATTTGCCGCTGGAGCTCGAGGAAAAAAACGACCAAACCCTGGTTTTGAAAGGACATTTCGCCCGCGCTAATCCGCAATGGCGCCATATTACCGAGGGGGATGAAGTTCTCTGTATTTTCAATGGGCCGCATGCATATGTCTCCTCCTCATGGTACGCAGAAGAAGAGGTACCCACATGGAATTACATGGCGGTACATCTCAAAGGGGTCTACCGCACCCAAACAGAGGAGGAGCTATGGGAGGCGCTTCACGCCCTTGTAAATAAATACGAATCGGATTCAGAAAAACCGGTTTCCCTCAGTCAAATGTCCAGTGCTACCCTGGCGCAGGTCCGGGGTATTGTCGGATTTGAAATACGCGTGACCCGATTGGATGCGGCCTTTAAACTCTCCCAGGGCAGAACCCAGGACCACCCGAAGATTATTGAACAGCTCCAGGCCCGGGGTGGTTCTGCCGGTGCCATTGCCGATGCGATGAA
>CAZEQO010000122.1:0-8496 GCA_964514365.1 uncultured Robiginitalea sp.
CAATTCTCAATACCAACCGGGATGGTTATTGGCGAATTACATCTGACCTATTAAAACCAATAACATAAACAGATGAAAGCCGTCTTATATCTCGCTTTTAAGAGGTTTATCCGGACCGGATTTCAATGCTATTACAAAGAAATTCGTATGACCCATATGGAGCGCGTTCCATTGGACCGGGCGGTGATGCTCCTTCCGAATCATCAGAATGCACTGATGGATCCCCTGCTTTATGCCGCTTTCGCAAAAGGCAAACCCTATTTCCTCACACGGTCTGATGTCTTTGAGAACAGGGTGCTGAAATGGATCTTTCAGGGCCTTAGGATGATGCCCATTTACCGCCTGCGTGACGGGCGGGAAACCCTTTCCAAAAACCAGGCGGTCTTTGAGCGCTGTGCCTGTCTTTTTTCCCAGGGCGAACAACTCCTTTTATTTCCGGAGGCCAACCACAACCTGAGAAGACAGGTCCGTCCTTTAAGCAAGGGGTTTACCCGTATTATTTCTCAGAGTTATGAAAGCAATCCCAACCGGGAAATCACCATAGTACCCGTGGGCATGAACTACCAAAACGCCGCCCAATTCCCGGATCGGGTGGCCCTGTGCTTTGGGCAGCCCTTTCCCACGAGCAGCTATTGGTCTGATGACAATCGGGAACTCGATTTTAGCGCTTTAAGGGATCGCACCCATCAGGCCATCACCCGGGTAACCACGCATATTCCGGTTAACATGGATTATGAATTGTGGGAGCAGCGGCTGGAGGAGAACTGTACGGATTTTCTGGATCCAAACCCTGTAAACGCCTTAATTGCAAAAGGTGAATTGCCTGAGCCGAAGTCTTTTCAATCTACGCGCGGGTTGGGACGGATTTGGGATGTACTTTTCCGGGCGGTAAATGCGCCCGTTTGGCTGCCCTGGCACTTCATTGTGAGTAAGAAGGTACCGGAACCCGAATTTGCCAGTACTTTCCGTTTTTTGTATTGCCTGCTGGCTTTTCCGATATTCTATCTTATCCTGGCAGGAATCCTCCTGTTCTTTTTTCCTTTGGTTTCTGTTTTGAGTATCCTCGGGCTGCTTTTCTTACATAATTTGGCGTACGTTAAATTTCGCTAGCCTTCCTCTCAGCAGTCTACATGATATGTCCAAAGAATACGGCATTCATAAGGAGTTTGTTGGTCCCATACCAAAAAGCCCTGAAATTGGTATTGTCGGTAAACAGGATAACCCTCCCCCGGTTGTGCCTCCCGATTTTCAATGGAACACTTCCCGATATTTTTTTCGCATTTTCCTCTGAAATATATCCACTCAGCAAGGGGTTGTCGGTGTATCGGATGGGGTTTTCATAACTATTACTCGCGGGTTCCAGGTAGATATTGGTATTTCTGAAGAGCGGCAGCCTGTCGTTTGTGTATCCGAAGTTGATGGGATGGGAGCGATCGATCAGGGCTTCAAAAATAGCGCCCCCGGTGACCTGTGCCCCCTGAAAAGCACTGCGCTGTTCAAAAGTAATTTGTTCTGCCTTAAGTGTATCGCGCCGAAACTCGAGGTTCAAAAATTCATGCTTGTCCAACCATTGGGCCGTATTGCGGTATCCGATCAGGGTACCCCCGGTTGAAACCCATTCCTTTAATTTATCGGCCTGTCCTTCTGAAATTCCACCACCCCTGAAGCCCGGGATAATGATATCGGTATACTCGCTGAGATCTGCGCGGCTGAGGTAATCGGTATCGATCCTGGTGATTTTCATGTTGTACCTTGTATCGAAAAGGTGCCAGATTTCACCTGCGTCGTAGGATCGAATGCCGTTCCCGACCAACAGGGCCACTTTGGGTGTATGAATGGGATCGAATTCCCTGCTTCCCAGATCGATTCCCACAGTTTTCCCGGTTTGTACTCCGTGAACCTGAACCCCGGTTCCCCCGGTCAGTTCCCCCAGGAGGGTGTAGATTTCATCAGGCGTCAGGGATTGCCCCTGTACGGGAATCATCACCGTACCATAGTCGAATTCGTTTTCCCCCATGGCAAAGCGCTCTTTGGCTACTTTGGCCCGAAGTCCTCTTTGCAAAAGGCCGTTGAGAACTTTTGGGGTATAGTATTCATGCCACTCGAACAGATAGGCGTAGTTGCTCTGCTGATCCACGCCACCCTGCAATGGGGCCAGGGCACTGACGGCTTCCCCGATCTCGGGTAAGCGGGTTGTTTCGGCATAGTCCAGATTAAAGGCCAGGGGGAATGTCCATGCGGAAATATCATAAAACAGGCTGTCTGAAAATGTGGTGCGTTTCTCGAACATAGCCTGGATGAGTTTTGGGTTTTTCTGATCCATCGGCACTACATAGCTCCTGCCTTTTTTATATGTTTTCCCATTAATTTCTGTATCCGAACGGAGTTCGTGAAAACGTATCTTATGCCTCTGCAGAATCTCGGCCAGGTGCCAGGCACGCGCCCCGTCCTTAGCGTCCCCGAAAATCACACCCCGGCTCGTATTTTTACCCTTATTCGTGCGCATGTCTGCATAAAAATCACGCTGATATTCCAAGAGCTTTACCCGCATATTCCAGGCAGCTTCTATGGTTGAAAGTGCAGTGACAAACTGATTTCGAATGGTAAAGGGAAAGGTCAGAATTCCATTTTCACTTTCCTGAATATGCCCCCTCGAACTCCCTTGTTCGAACAGGATGCCTATACCCCCATTGACATCCGGAAAAGTGGAGCCCTTTCCGTAGTAGTAATCGTCATAATCTTCTTCAGAGTAATATAGGGAGCCGATACCATCGAGGGCTTTGGCGTGATAAGTGCCGATTTCGGCGGTCAGCTCCTGATTTCTACCCGGAGTCAGGGGATGTACGCGGGAGGGCTCCCCGGGTTGGAAGAAAAAGGTCGCATCGGTGCCCATTTCATGATGGTCCGTGAGAATGTTCGGATACCAGTCGTGAAACGTTTTAATCCGCGCCCGGCTCTCGGGCAGTTGGACCGGAAGCCAGTCCCGATTCATATCGAACCAGTAGTGGTTGGTACGCCCCCCGGGCCATACCTCGTGGTATTCCCGGTCATTCCCGTCCGGGTTCAGATGCATGCTCCGGTTCGAATTTGCCCAGTATGCAAAGCGTTGTAACCCGTCCGGATTAAAGGAAGGGTCCATAAGGACAATCATATCCTTCAACATTTTTTCAATTTCAGGCCCCTGCGCAGCTGCCAGGTAATAGGCATAGGCCAGTCCGGCATTTGCGCCACTGGGCTCGTTTCCGTGAATGGAGAAGCCCTGGTAGACCACCACAGGCATCTCGGCGGTATCCAGGTTAGAAGCTCCGGTTTCCGTGAGCTTGAGATGTTCCATTCTAAGGGTCTCAAGACGCTCGTGGTTTTCCGGGGCGGTAATGGTCAGGAGCAATACGGGCCGATCTTCGAAAGTTCGGCCGCGATCTTCAATCTGAATGCGGTCTGATGCGGCCGCAAGGGTCATCATATACTGCACGAGCTTGTCATGGGTAACATGCCAGGTTCCTACCTCATGTCCGATGACCTCTGAAGGCTTTGGTATGGCGGGATCATAATCAATGCCCGAGGGCAGGTAATAGGAAAGATCAATATCCTCCTGTGCGGACAAAGTGGATTGGTAAAAAATGAAGAAGCCAATAATTAGGTAAAAAAGTCTCATAGATTAATATTTTGAGAATTAAAACAGGCCGATCGGCAAGCGCACTGGTCTATGGAACCGATCCAAAAACCATATTATTCAGCTATTTTGTAAAGGGGCAAAAAAAAGGCCTTTACGAGAAAGGCCATAATATTTTGAATTGACACCCTATATGTCGTCGAAGTCCACATCCGTAAAGGAACTCCCGGAGGACTTGTGAGATCCATTTTCGGAAAAATCGGTTTTTTTGAAGTCCTTCTGATGCCGTTCTGAAATTACCTCGTGGCCCTTTTCTTCGATGATGAAATCCATCATTTCATTCAAATTTTCCCTGAAGGGTTCAAAATCTTCTTTGTACAGGTAAATTTTGTGCTTTTTGTAATGGAAAGAGCCGTCTTCATGGGTAAATTTCTTGCTCTCGGTTACCGTTAAATAGTAGTCACCCGCCTTGGTGCTTCGTACATCAAAAAAATAAGTCCTTCGACCTGCCCTTAAAACTTTGGAATGAATCTCTTCCTGCTCATTGAAATCTTTGTCGCTCATAGCATCCAAACGGTTGTGTTAGCAAATCAAAAATGTGAAAAAAATGCTAAAGCAGCAACTTTTTCTATGTTTCTTTCTCGGACAGCTGACTGATGTAGAGCTCCTTGTAGTAGCCTTCCTGGGCCATAAGCTCCTCGTGATTTCCCGCTTGAATAATGGATCCGTTATCCAGTACGATGACTTTATCTGCATTGACAGCCGAGGAAACGCGGTGACTTACAATTAATGTGGTTTTCCCCTCAGAGGCCTTTTTGAGATTCGAGAGAATGGCTTCTTCTGTTTCCGTATCTACCGCGCTCAGGCAGTCGTCAAAAAGATAAATGGTAGGATCCTTGATCAGGGCACGGGCAATAGATACCCGTTGTTTTTGACCCCCGCTCAGGGTAATACCCCTTTCCCCTAAAACGGTTTTATATCCTTTTGCAAATCCCTCGATATTGCTATCTACAACGGCCATTTTTGCGGCCTCGCGGATTTCGTCAAGGGTTGCATCCTGTTTGCCAAAGCGAATATTGTTTTCAATGGTATCGGAGAACAAAAATGCATCCTGGGGGACTGCCCCGATAGCTTCCCTGAGCGAAGTGAGATTGAGTGTTTCAACGGGCCGGTCATCGATTCGGATTTCCCCGGAACTCACGTCATACAGGCGGGCGATCAACTCCAGGATGGTACTCTTCCCGGAACCCGTTTTACCCAGAATCGTAAGTGTCTGCCCCGGGTTGATTTCAAAAGATACATTTTTCAGGGCTTCTATTCCCGTATCGGGATAGGTAAAACCAACCTTGTCAAAGGTGATTTTCCCCTGAATGGGAGTGGGGCTTTCGGATTGATTTACGACCTCAGGTTCTTGATTTAAAAACTCGTTGATCCGCTTTTGGGATACTTCTGCACGCTGCACCACAGAGGTCAGCCAACCCACTATGGCTACGGGCCAGGTGAGCATATTGACGTAGAGTATAAATTCGGCTATAGTACCTTTAGACTCAATTTCTCCATCGAGGTATTGCACTCCGCCGATGTAAATAACAAGGATATTGCTAACGCCAATAAGCAGCATCATCAGGGGAAAGAACCAGGCATTGACTTTGGCCAAATCCATACTCTTGGTCTTCCCTTCAAGGGCAAGGCCCTCAGCCTGTTGGTTGACCTGGGGTTCCATCACATAGGCCTTGATTACCGAAATCCCCGAAAAAGTTTCCTGGGCAAAGGTGGATAAATCCGAAAGGAAGACCTGAACCCGGGTACTGCGCTTATGGATGATCCGGCTGATCCAGTAAATCAGCACGGAGAGGACCGGAAGGGGAAGCAGGGCGTAAAACGTAATAGTCGGGGCTTTGATAAACATCAGGGGGATCAGACAGACAAAAAGGGTGAGGGTCTGTATCCCATACATAATAGCAGGCCCGGCATACATACGGACCTGATTGACATCCTCACTAATGCGGTTCATCAGGTCCCCGGTCCGGTTGGTTTTGTAAAAATTCAGGCTGAGGCGCTGGTAGTGGTCAAAAACCTCGTTTTTAAGGTCGTATTCAATATACCTGGATACATTAATGATAGTCTGACGCATCAGGAAGGTAAAAAACCCCGACAATAGCGCGGCTCCGACGATAATTCCAATATACTCCAGTAATTGCTGGCGGGCGAGCGTCTCATTGATTTCAGCTGCCAGATATTGTTCCACGACGGCGATGATCTTGGCTACATAGGAAGGCATAACCAGTTGAAACACCCTCGCTATGATGGTGATAAGTATGCCTAAGGTCAACTTAAACCAGTATTTCCGGAAATATTTATTGAGGTGCTTAAGTTCTTTCATTCCTGGATGGGCTGACCCGAACGCGGTATTGTTCAGGAGAGGACAAATATAGGCCTTTGGCCCGGATAGGGATGTTATAAGAATGATAAGATGATTTTTAGCAGCCTTTTAAAATAGATTAGTATTTTTGACCTCGTTTACCACAACAAAGTTCTTTGCATGTTAACAAGAAGGCATCTCAGGGTTAAGGTTATGCAGTGTATTTATTCCCTTTCCCTTGCCAGCGGAGGTTCGCTGGAAAAGCAACAGGAGTTTCTCAACAGAAGCATAGGGCAAACCTACACCCTATATCTGCTGGTGTTGGCATTGTTTCGGGAACTCTATCAGGCGGCCGTCGATCGCTCGGAGAAGGCCACGAGCAATTATCTCAAAATGGGTCCCGGGGATAGGGGAAACCCACTGCGCCTCAGCCAGAACAAGATTTTGCAACAGATTTCGGAGAATCCCGACCTTACGGAAGCACTGAAAAAGCGCAAACTCAAACAATGGTACCTCAATGAAGAATATATAAAGATTGTGCTTTCTGAACTTTTGGAAAGCGATCTCTATAATACCTATGCCCAAAAGCCGGAATCCTATGAGGCGGACCGGGAATTTCTGGTTCAGGCATTCCGGGAGATTATTGCCCCGAATGAAAAGGTTTATGAATTTCTGGAGGATGAAGAAATTACCTGGGTTGATGATCTGCCCCTTGTCAACACCCACCTGCTCAAACAATTGAGGAAAGTAAAACCAGAGTCACCCAATAATTTTTTCCTCCCACCGTTACTTAAAAACAAGGAGGACGTAACGTTTGCTACTGAATTGTTGAATAAAACCCTGTTGAACGGGGAGGAGTTGGCTGCGGAAATAGAAGGACAAACCCCAAATTGGGATAAAGACCGTATCGCGGAGATAGATGCGATCTTACTGAAGATGGCGATCGCTGAATTACTGTATTTTCCTTCCATCCCGGAAAGGGTTTCTATCAATGAATACCTGGAGATTGCCAAGGAGTACTCCACGCCTAAAAGCAGTATTTTTATCAATGGGGTTTTGGATAAACTCACAAAGGACTATCAGGCTAGCGGTCGGTTGAAAAAGACCGGGCGAGGGCTTTTGTAAAAAAATAATCGCTAATTTTGCACTGATCTAAAAAAATGTCATCATGAAAAAAGTAAGTATCATTCTTGGAGTTCTGGCCATTACGGCTTTTGTTTCCTGTAAGGAAAAAGCCTCAGAACGTATCGACGAAGGTAATGTAGCGGTAGCTGCCCAACGGGACGAAGCTGCAAAATCACTTCCCGCTATTACATTTGAAGAGCAAGAGTTTGATTTTGGAACTATTGAGCAGGGAACGCCACAGGAGCACACTTTCGTTTTTACGAATACCGGTGAAGCTCCTTTGATCATTACCAACGCTTCCAGTAGCTGTGGGTGTACGATTCCGGATTACCCGAAAAACGTACCGATCCAGCCGGGAGAGAAAGGGGAAATGGTTGTAAAATTCAATGGTTCCGGAATGAACCAGGTGATGAAAACGGTAACCCTGAATACCAACACCGCTAAAGGTCAGGAGATGATTCGGATCAAAGCGTTTGTTCAGCCTAAAGCGGGAAGTTCAACAGCTATGGGTCCTGTTTCCGGCAACTAGGGAAATTATTGGGATTTAAGATTAGAAAACTATGGGTGATTTAGGACAGTTCCTTCCGCTTATTTTGATTTTTGCGGTGGCGTATTTCTTTATGATACGCCCCCAGATGAAAAGGCAGAAAGATGAGAAAAAGTTTGCGGAGGCCTTAAAAAAGGGAGACAAAATCATCACCAAAAGCGGGTTATACGGCAAAGTGGTGGAACTCAATGACAAGGATTTTTCATGTGTCATTGAGACCATGGCCGGACGCCTGAAATTTGACCGTTCTGCCATTTCCATGGAGCTGAGTAACAAACTCAACGCCCCTGCCAAAGCGTAGCGGGTTTCTTCGAGGGAAGAAAAAAACACCAGCTAAAAAGCTGGTGTTTTTTTTGCTTTACCCTGAGCAACTCATCCTTTCGCAGATCAGACCTTCACCAGGCCCAAGCACGGTAAGGGGAGGGATAAAGTAATCCCTGGAATTATTTTAACGGCTAATCATACAGGGCTGATCGGCAAAACCGGCGTTTGAGATCTCGTTGGATTGGAGAAGTTGAAAGTAACCTCAGGAATCTGTCCCCCCTGTATTTATAGCCTTACCGATAAGAACTTCCTCAGCCCCCTGAACCTGGTTTTTTACATAATACATTTTCATCATCCCCTTACTCTTCACTTGCACCATTCCGCGGAATTCACACTCAAAGTGATCTTTAATCAGGAGATATGTACTTTCAGAAATATTGATTCTACCCGGTTGGGAACTGGATTCCATTCGGGAGGCAATGTTGACAGTATCGCCCCAAATGTCATATGCAAATTTTTTGGTACCTACCACCCCAGCCACCACGGGTCCTGTATGGATGCCTATCCGGATCTCAAAGCCGGTAA
>CAZEQO010000123.1:0-631 GCA_964514365.1 uncultured Robiginitalea sp.
GCGATCAGGCCGTGGCGGTTCATCGTCTTTAGGGGTACCTTTACGTAAGCTCCCGTAAGGGCTTTACCTTCGAGCATGGCCGCTCCCAGTGTAATGGAATCCCCTTTAAAGGAATATCCCTTTTCAATCTCGGAACGGAACTTTTCCTCCTGGCTCATCTTTTGAATTTTGCGTAAAAATAGCGGAATTCAACCGAATACTAAAGGACCCTTTTTTCGGGGATCCTATCGGGCTCACAGGCATAATTACTATCTTTGCCCCCATGGAAAAAGAGGCGGTTACCTCCAGGGTTGAGCAAGGTTTGATGTTACCCCTTATGGAGGCCTTTTACACGATTCAGGGCGAAGGATTTCACAAGGGTACGGCGGCCTATTTTATCCGGGTAGGCGGATGTGATGTCGGCTGCCACTGGTGTGATGTGAAGGAGAGCTGGAATGCCGAGACGCATCCACCGACCGATATCCTGACCATTGCCGAGGACGCTTCGCGATACTCAGATACTATAGTAATCACCGGGGGCGAACCCCTGACCTGGGATATGGGCCCGCTTACAAAGGAATTGAAGCGCAGGGGGATGAAAATTCACATCGAAACCTCGGGGGCCTATCCGCTTACCGGTATTTGGGACTGG
>CAZEQO010000123.1:641-5395 GCA_964514365.1 uncultured Robiginitalea sp.
CAATCCACGCCTTTTGAGCTAGGAAACATCGGTGGCTAAACGTTTGTTGTATATTTTTCTGACCAGCGCGATCTTGATCGCCATCGTGCAACTCTCTGCCGGCATGCGCGAACAGGCTGCGCGCTCGGCCTACCCGGCCAAAGGCGACCGGGTCGATGTGGAGGGGATGAAAATCCACATTGAAACTTCCGGGGCCTATCCGCTTACCGGCATTTGGGACTGGATTTGCCTCTCCCCTAAAAAGAATAAGCTCCCCATTGAACCGAGTCCTTCCCGGGCGGATGAGCTCAAAGTAATCGTTTACAATCGCCACGATTTGATTTTCGCCGAGGCCCAGGCCGAAGGTGTTTCGGAAGACTGCTTGCTATACCTGCAACCCGAATGGAGTGTGCGGGAGAAAGTGACTCCGATGATCGTAGAGTACGTTATGAAAAATCCAAAGTGGCGCATCTCCCTTCAGACACATAAGTATCTGAACATCCCCTAACAGCTTTATGATCCCTGGGGTAGTCTCATGGTATTCTCCTCTGGACAGGACTCCCTTGAGAGGGGAGATTTTTTACCGCCCCCCGATAGCCTGAAGGTCCCGGATGCATTCCGCATCGAGGGCAGGAAGTTCGGATAAACCTTTGGCCGCCCGTTTTTCAAGAGCATTGAGCAGGCCCGTGCCAAATTCCAGTTCGGCCCGCATCAGGCAGCCTTCCACGTCACAGTGGTTACGAGCCCCCGGGTCTTCATGCGGATTGACTTCGGGTGTACCCAGGTCCACCAGGCCGAACAGGTGCCCGAATTCATGGATGAGGGCCGTACTTTCAACCTCGGTAACCGTGATCAGTGTGCTTTTTGAGGCGAGTTCCCGGATGGTACTCTCATGGATCACCATGGATGTGTTTCTGTAAACAGCTCCAAGGGTGACTAAACCTTCAGATTCATCGTCGTTAACCGACGGAGCGTCTGCAAAATAGATGTAAACCGAGAGGTCGCGTCCCTCGTTATATGTGGTCCGGTTTTCGGTTTCCAGACGGGCTATTTCCTCCAAAGAGAGCGACTCGTCGTCCGGGGAAGCCAAAGGACGAAAGCTGAAGCGGATATCTTCTTTTTGAGTGTGCGCCTGCAGGTACTCCGTGAGGTTGTCCAGAGACAGGTTTGTAGGTCGGAAACCGTCGACATAGGCGATTTCAATGAGGATACGGTCAAAACTCGTATTGTTGACAATATCCTCTCCGCTCGCACCGGCGCTCAGTAAGTTCCCAGAACGATCCACGGTGCCGGAGATCCCATCCGTGCCGTCAGAGTCATCCGAACAGCCATAAGGAACCAGGAGCGTGATGAGTACGACCAAAAACAAAATCTTTTTAAACATCTTTTTTTTTGTAAATCTAAGGTTTTCAGGGAAATTTACTTTGCAATCGGGGTCAGGCGCGCTAAATAATCGAAATGGGGTCCGTTTTTGATCCATTCCACATCAAACCCGGCAGTGGAAGCTCGTTCACTAAGGGTCTGCAGATCCAGAAACAACCATGGAAATTCCGGGCCAAAGCTCCCGGAGTATTCCCAATTGTAACGGACCTCCCCATAGTATTCCAATTCTGCAGGAACCCAAACACCCCCGTCATCATCCGCATCAAACATATAGATGAGGTCACTGGAATCCATCAGGATTTGGCCTCCGGGTTTCAACAAAGCCTTCAGGTGCTTTAAGAATTTTGGAAACGCTTCCAGAGAACCTGCGATTCCAATCCCATTCATCAACAACAGAAGTGTATCGAATTTCCCCGACTGAAAGTTTAGGATATCGGCACAAACGGTATTTAAAACGCCTCTTTGGATGGCTACTTGTATACCCTCAGGGGAATTGTCCAGACCTGTACAGTCCAGACCTGATTCCTGTAAGTAAAGACAATGACTGCCGGCGCCACAGCCTATATCCAGGACAGATCCGCGGCACTGAAATAGGGCTTCCTGCTCAATGGCGGGCATTGTTTGAAAAGGCCTGAAAAAATAGGAAACGGGTACTTCTTCCACGGTTCCCAGGGAACTGTGACTGCGAAGGGGTCCTTTGGACTCTTCCCTATAAAAATCCAGTAAAGCCTTTCCCAGGAGATCCATGGAGTGTATTTTTGAGCATCAATAGGTTACCCCTCTGATTTTTAAGAGTCTGCAAAGGTAGCCAAATACCCACTTATATGCAGGATGACTTAACGGGACTCCCCCAGCAAGCCGCTCAGAAACATCCCGAGAGTGCCCGGTTTTTTAAAAAATTAAAGGCGCGGCCCCCGAAAGATCTGGACACAACCATGCAGGAGCTGCACACTGAAGAATTCCAAAGGACGGATTGCCTGCAGTGCGGAAATTGCTGCCGCACCACTGGCCCCTTGTTTACAGACCAGGACATTGTTCGTATTTCCCGCCATTTAAAAATGAAACCTTCAGAATTCAGCACCACCTACCTGAGGCGTGATGAAGAGGGGGATATGGTACTTCAGGAGGTGCCCTGCACCTTCCTGGGAGCGGATAACTTCTGTGCGATATACAGCGTAAGGCCCAAAGCCTGTCGCGAATTTCCCCATACCGACCGTCGTAAATTTCAGCAGATCCACCAGCTCACCCTCAAAAACGTCGCAATATGCCCGGCGGCTTTTCGAATTGTGGAGGCCCTTAAAGCACAATATCCCAGGTACCTGTAATCTGAAAATAGAAACAGAGGTCAGAAGTCATTACGGAATTTGATATTTTTACACTATGGAAACGGTTATCACCTATTTTGAAAGTATTCCTTCTGCGCACAGGAGTCTGATTTTAGTATTGGGGATTTCTTTTTTCTGGATTCTGGAAGGGGCCGTGCCCCTTTTTAAATTCAACTATAAAAAGTGGCGGCACGCTTTGCCGAACTTCTTTTTTACCCTGACGACTATTATTGTGAATTTTGCACTGGCATTCCTGCTCTTAAAGACCAGTGACTGGGTGCAGGCCAATGATTTTGGACTCATCAACTGGCTGCCGGAAATGCCCCTTTGGCTTTATGTCCTGCTCGGGGTATTATTACTCGATTTTTTTGGTGCCTACCTCGCCCATTATGTAGAGCACAAAGTTAAACCGCTGTGGATGGTTCACCTTGTGCATCACTCGGACCAGGAAGTGGATACAACCACGGCAAACCGACACCACCCGATTGAGAGCCTGATCCGTTTTGCTTTCACACTTACCGGGGTTTTCCTGGTTGGTACGCCCATCGGGATTGTGATGCTCTATCAATCCCTTTCCCTTGTGGCTACCCAGTTTACCCATGCCAATATTCGCCTGCCGAGGAATGTGGATAAGGCCCTGAGTTGGGTGCTGGTTTCTCCGGATATGCATAAGGTACACCACCATTATGTCCTCCCGTATACAGATTCGAATTACGGCAATATCTTTTCAATCTGGGACCGGCTTTTTGGAACGTATATGGAGCTGGAGCGGGATTCCATCATCTATGGGGTGGATACCTTCCCGGACAGAAAGGAAAACAGCAGCGTCTCAGGACTCCTGAAACAGCCCTTCCACAAATATCGGAGACCCACTACCGTGGAAGTCCCCGGAAAGGACACCCCTTAGTCGTAGATCAGGTATTTCGCCCTTATTTTTTTAAAATCTTCAAGAGGCCCCTGCCATGTTTCGCGGATCTGGGCAGCCGTCATCCCTTCTTCTACCTGTTTCTGTAGCAACGTTGTGCCGGCGTGTTTGGTGAAACCTCCTGTTTTAAAGAAGTCGGTATTCGAATCCCGATACGTATAGGCTTCCACAAGCCATTTTAAATCTACGGCATCCGGGGGGACTACCGCGCTCAAATCCCTGCCCCGACATAATGCTCCCAGGTGTTTGGGATTCCGGGCTCCGGGACGTGACTCCGGGGTGTAGGTATATTGGAAATGGGATTCGGACAAAAAGGGTGCCCCAAAAGATTGGAATTGCAGGCTCGTTCCCCGTCCCGCATTCACGTGCGTACCTTCAAAAAGCCCCAGACTTGGATACAGGCGTACGGCTTGCTGGTTGGGCAGGTTCGGGGAGGGGGGGATGGGAAGTACATAAGGGGTATTTCTGGTGTAACGGGCCAGGGGAATAACCGTTAAGTCTGCCTTTACACCGTCCTGCAGCCAACCTTCCTCATTGATCATTCGGGCGTATTCCCCCATAGTCATGCCGTAGACGAGCGGAATTTCTGTTTTCCCTAAAAAACCCCGATGTTCTTTTTCCATGACCGGCCCGTCCACAAAGTGAATATTCGGATTCGGGCGGTCCAGCACCACCATCGGAATACCTGCTTCTGCACAGGCCTCCATCACGAGCTGGAGCGTGGCGATATAGGTATAAAAGCGCACCCCCACATCCTGTATATCAAAAAGGACGAGATCCAGTCCCTCCAACTGTTCGGGTGTAGGTTTTCGATGACTGCCGTGGAGGGATAGCACGGGGAGGCCGGTTTGCGCATCCCGACCATCCGGCACCTTTTCCCCCGCATCTACCAGGCCCCTGAAGCCGTGTTCCGGGGCGAATACTTTTTTCAATCCAAGCCCTGCACCGAGAAGGCTGTCTGCCAAATGTACCCAGGGAAGCTTCCCACTCCCTGGTTTCTCAAAACCATTAAAGATTACAGAGGTCTGGTTGGCTACCAGCGCAAAGTCTTTATCCCTGAGGAGGTTAAAGTAAGCTTCCGTGCGGTTTGCAGCAACAATAACCCCCTCTTGCGGGGCATCTGTCGGTTGAAGACCCGATAG
>CAZEQO010000123.1:5405-8490 GCA_964514365.1 uncultured Robiginitalea sp.
TCGGTCCGGTTTGCCCCAACGACCAGGGCCGTATCAGGGGCGGCCTGGGCCGGGGGTTCGGGCCCCTTTTCGCTTCCCCCGCACCTTCCGCAGGCCATAAAGGTCAGAAGAAGAACTAAAAATGTATTTTTGAAAGCAGTTAAGACAAACATACATTGAATTTAGAGTGGTACATCGCCAGGCGACTTATCGGGAGCAAGGAGCATAAAAGTAGTATTTCCGCCCCGATTATTAAAATAGCCATAGCGGCCATTGCCCTTGGGGTGCTTATGATGCTCATCGCCCTGGCCACCGGTGTCGGGCTCCGGCACAAGATCCGCGAAAAGGTCTCTGCATTTAACGGGCATATACAGATTTACAACTACGATAACAACAATTCCGAAGTTTCCATAATCCCGGTGAGCACCCGTCAGGAATTCTACCCGGAGTTCAACACCATCGAGGGAATTCGCCATATTCAGGGGGTGGCGACGAAAGCCGGTATTATCCGTACCGAGGATACTTTCGAAGGTTTTATCGCAAAAGGTGTCGGTACGGATTACAATTGGGCGGCCGTTGAGGAATTCCTGGTCGCGGGTCGCCTTCCGAATTACGGGGAAGCCCTGAATTCTGAGGTTTTGATTTCTCGACAGATGGCAACCCGGCTCAACCTGGAACTCAATAGCCAGTTTAACTGTTTCTTCCTGAAAGAAGAAAATCCCGAAAAGATCCCCAATCAAAGGCGATTTCAGGTAGTGGGAATTTACGACAGCGGATTTGAGGAATTTGACGCCACCTATATTTTCACAGATATTCGGCACATCCGGCGGATGAACAACTGGAAGTCCGACGAGGTAGGGAATTTTGAGGTCTTCCTGGAAGATTTTGATCAAATTGAAGAAAAAGGGGCTGAAATCTACAACAATACGGTTTCAGATCTGGACACCCAGACCATACAGCGCAAATATTACCAGATTTTTGAGTGGATCGGATTATTCGATTTTAACATTGCCCTGATCATTGGAATCATGATTTTGGTGGGCGGAATTAATATGATTACGGCCCTGTTGGTGCTTATCCTGGAACGAACGCCCATGATTGGAATTCTGAAATCTCTGGGTACCACCAATTGGAGCATTCGCAAGGTCTTTCTCTACAATGCGACCTACCTCATCGGCTTGGGGCTTTTAATCGGGAATGTTCTCGGATTGGGTCTCCTGGCTATTCAGTGGAAGTTCCGGGTTTTTAAGTTTCCAAACCCCGAGGAATATTATATGGATTACATTCCCGTATATCTGGATCTGCCTACGGTCCTGATTCTCAACGCAGGGGTACTGGCCCTGTGCCTGCTTATGCTTCTGATTCCTTCCTGGATTATCACCCGAATCAGTCCCGTCAGGGCCATCCGTTTTGCCTGAGCGTTGTGTTTAATCTCAATGGGCTTTGTATCTTTGCCGTCCATGAAATACGCTGAGAATATACTGGATACCATAGGGAATACCCCCCTGGTAAAAATTAACCGTATTACGGCAGAATTACCCTGCATGGTGCTGGCTAAATACGAAACGTTTAACCCCGGGAATTCCGTAAAAGATCGAATGGCAGTCCGTATGGTGGCCGATGCTGAGGCCCGGGGAGTATTAAAACCGGGAGGCACCATCGTGGAAGGCACTTCCGGAAATACAGGGATGGGTTTGGCCCTGGCAGCTATTGTAAAGGGGTATCGTATGATCTGTGTCATCAGCGATAAACAATCGAGGGAAAAAATTGACATCTTAAAGGCGGTGGGCTGTGAAGTACATGTATGCCCTACAGATGTCGCCCCGGAGGACCCTCGAAGTTATTACTCAACGGCACGCAGGCTCGCTGAGGAGATTCCGGGGGCATGGTATGTCAATCAGTACGATAACCCGGCCAATACCCTGGCGCATTACGAGAGCACCGGACCTGAAATCTGGGAACAAACAGGGGGTAAAGTCACCCATTTTGTGGTAGGTGTGGGTACCGGGGGAACCATTTCGGGGGTAGGATCTTACCTGAAATCCAGGAATCCCAACGTTAAGGTGTGGGGTGTAGACACCTATGGCTCGGTCTTTAAAAAATATCACGAAACCGGTATTTTCGATGAGAATGAGATATACCCCTATATCACTGAAGGGATAGGGGAAGATATCCTTCCGGCCAATGTCAATTTTGACATTATCGATGGGTTTACCAAGGTGACCGATAAGGATGCGGCTGTTTATACCCGAAGGCTGGCCCTGGAGGAGGGGATGTTTTTAGGAAACTCAGCCGGGGCTGCGATTTGCGGTGTCCTCCAGCTGAAGGACCACTTCAGGCCTGAGGATGTGGTTGTGGTACTTTTTCACGACCACGGGAGCCGGTATGTGGGTAAAATCTACAATGATGACTGGATGCGGGAACAGGGGTTTCTGGAACCCGATCCGGCTTCTGAAGTCCATAAAAAGAGCTAAACCGAAAGACCTGTAACAAAGGGCTTCGGGCTTCGTCTTTAATTAAAGGACAAACCGGAAAAAGGCTTAGTTGAGATTCGTTCCGATAAAAGATCGAAAAGTGGTATTTTTACTTCAGACATCTTAAAAATGTTAAATATATCTTAATGTTTTTTTGACTTTTTTGTATCTTTAACCTAATTCGAACGGTAATGTTCAAGGAATTTGTGGAACGTTTGGGCTGGATGAATGTCGTCCTGCTCGTAGTGGTGTTATCAATAATTGTAGTTTCTGAATTGCGTTTTCTCCAGGGAGAGAAACTTGAAGCCATATTTATAGGTCTTTGGGCCCCTACCATCCTCGGCTTTATGAACTATCTGAAATATAAGAAGTAGCGTGGATTTCGTGCTGATTTACTCCATTTTTGTAGGGGCTATCTTCCTGATGTGGCTCCTCTTCGTCATCCGGATGTACTATAAACTCCGGAAAAAATAAGCCTACAATAACCTTCCGGTTTCAATATACCCGCGAATATTCATACCCTCTATTTCCCGTGCATTTTCCGGATGCTTCAGCAGATAGGAGTTGATGATTTGATCGGTCTCAGGGTAGGCTTTTTGAGGGGTCAAAAAGGGTTCCAGATCTTCAAGGCT
>CAZEQO010000124.1:0-6276 GCA_964514365.1 uncultured Robiginitalea sp.
CTCAAACACCCCTAACCCAAAAAGGGCGAAGTCGTATTTTACAGGGTCATCGGAATCCAGTTTTCGCAATGCCTTATCGAGTTCGGCTACCGCCCGGGCATCGTTCTGTTTGCGTGAAAGAAGCCCGAGGGCCCGGGCTACCTTTCCCGAGTGTACGTCGAGAGGACAAGACAATTGCGAGGGTTGGAGCTGAGTCCACAGACCGAAGTCGACACCTGAATCCGAAGGCCGGACCATCCATCGTAAAAACATATTGATGCGCTTGGCGGCAGATCCTTTGGAAGGGTTTGAAAAGTGTTTCTCAGAGCGTTGTAAATGCGGGATTTCAAAAAAGTGGCCGCGTACTTTGGTAATAGCCTCCTGCAGGCTCTTGCCATGGGCGTATTTGGTAAACAAAGGTTCCATTCCCCCGTAATTTGAATAAATATGCCGTAATCCTTTGACGAAGGTAATAAAGTCGAGTCCGTTGAACGTGCGGTGTACAAACCCCTGCAGGGATGTCAGTTCTTCTTCCGAAGCGGACATCACAAAGTCATGTGGGGCCTCCTCCATGAGTTCCATCATCCGGTTCGCGCTGCGTATAATACTCAGTCGATTGCCCCAGGCGATAGTTGCGGTTAAAAAAGCGGCAATTTCAACATCGGTTTTGTTATGAAACCTGTGCGGGATTTGAATGGGGTCTGAACTCAAAAATTCCGGCCGCTGATACTGCAGTGTTTTAGTATCTAAAAAGGCTTTCAATTCTTGTTTTTTCATGAGAAGGGTATGCCGAGTTCATATAGCAGTAGCATGGGCCCCAGCAACAATAAATTATAAGAGGCGTGAAAGAAAATAGCCCACAAGAGGCCGAAGCGTATCCGTATAAACCCTAAAAATACGCCGATATTCAATTGGGGACTGATCAGCAGGAGTGCAAGGGGCCATATCTCCGAGAGATTGGGATAATTGCTCAGATGTATGAGGGCAAAGGCCAGGGTCAGTCCGTAAAAAATCCATGGAAAATACCTGGAATTTCGGAAAAACCACATAGGCCCTCTGAATATAAGTTCTTCCAGGGCAGGTGCTACCAAAGAGGCCAACAAAAGAACGCCAAGGGGTGAAAATTCCTTTAAGAGTATATCAAAGGCGTGTTCATCCAGGCTCCAGGGTCCAAAGGAATCCGCAATTCCGATTAACAGTGCGAGGAAGAGCGATACGGCCAATGCCCAAATCAGCAGTATAAACAGGGAGCGTATACGATAAGAAAGGGCCGTATCCGGGTCTTCCACGTACCGGGGTTTCTTTAGAAAATCAAGTAGTGCTCGTATCTGCATTTTCGGAAAGAATCCTGCCGTCCACCATGGTGAGCTTCCGGTCTGCCATGGTAGCGAGTTCCTCATTGTGGGTGACGATCACAAATGTTTGCCCGTAGCGATCCCGAAGTTTAAAAAAGAGTTCGTGCAGCCGATCTGCGCTTGATGAATCCAGATTCCCACTGGGTTCGTCGGCCATGATAACCGCAGGCCGGTTGATGAGTGCACGGGCCACGGCCACCCGCTGCTGTTCACCCCCTGAAAGGGCTGAGGGCTTGTGGTCCAAACGGTGGCTCAAGCCTAGAAAGTCCATAAATTCCAAAGCTTGTTTCTCGGCTATCGCCCGATCGGTATTCTTTATAAATGCCGGGATACAAACATTCTCCAGAGCCGTAAATTCAGGGAGTAACTGATGAAACTGGAAGATAAAACCGATATGTTCGTTTCTGAATCGGGCCAGGCCCTTTTCGTTCAGGCCTGTGATATCCACTCCATTTACTTTAATACTACACGGGTGTTTTGTGGAAGGGGTGTCCAGAGTTCCAAGAATTTGAAGCAGTGTTGTCTTACCAGCTCCCGAAGCTCCAACAACCGAAACTATCTCACCTTTGTCGATATTCAGGCTGACACCCTTCAGTACTTCAACTTCCCCATAGGATTTATGAATATTCTCGGCCTGGATCATGTGTCTGTTTAAGGGGCCTGAAAGTACACATTCAGGGAGAATTGTCAAAATTATAAACGGATCCTGCCCTCGGGAAATACATTTGGAAAAGTGGGAAGGTTATAAAATTGGGATAAATCTTTCATGTCGCAATTTTTTAGGATATTTAAAGAAAAAACAGCTATGGCTCCCTATAGACATCTTGAGGAATACAATATTGAAATCACTGACGAGGTAAAGAGTTTCTACGGGCGTATCCTGAATGAAATTGGTGAAGACACCGAGCGGGAAGGACTGGTGAAAACGCCCGAACGGGCTGCAAAGGCCTTACTCTTTCTCACCCAGGGCTATCGACAGGACGCAGTGAATATCTTAAAAGGGGCTATGTTCAAAGAGTCTTACAGCGAAATGGTGATCATAAAGGATATTGAATTGTACTCTCTTTGTGAACATCATATGTTACCTTTTTTTGGTAAAGCCCATGTAGCGTATATCCCTGACGGGCATATTGTTGGATTGAGTAAAATTCCAAGGGTTGTCGATGTTTTTGCCAGGCGGCTTCAGGTACAGGAGCGACTTACCGATGATATTTTGGAATGTATTAACCAAACACTTAAGCCTAAAGGAGTGGCTGTGGTTATTGAAGCGTCTCATATGTGTATGATGATGCGGGGAGTACAAAAACAAAATTCAGTGACGACTACTTCAGGGTTTCGGGGTCAGTTTGAAAAAATAGAAACACGGAATGAATTTCTAAAACTGATCAGTTCAGACTTGTCGTGAGCCGGATCTAAATAGTATGTGCAAATGCAGATAGAAGGGAAATATAAGAAACTACTCGTGGGCCTTGCACTTGATGGGATCGGTATGCTTTCCCTTGCGATTCCGGGTCTGGGGGAATTCCTGGATATTCTCTGGGCGCCGGTTGCAGGATGGTTTATGACCCGGCTCTACCCGGGACGGAAAGGGAAAATTGCAGGAGTCGTAGCTTTTTTGGAAGAATTACTCCCCGGTCTGGACCTGATTCCTTCATTTACCCTGATGTGGCTTTATACCTACTTATTGGGTAATAAGGAGCGTGTAGAGAAAGTAGCCTCCTAGGTCTGCAGAATAGTGATAAACCACGAGCTTCCCGGTTCAGGAAGGAAGTAAGAAACCGAGACCCATGCGCCGGAGCATCTTTTTTTCCATATTCCAGAAGAATTTGAATTGCCCGAAAATCCATCCGAAAAGCACTAACAATACCTGGTAAATAGGGAAGATGATCAGGATTCTCAGCGTCCAGTAAACCCAGGGCCCCCACCAGGTATTTTCAAAATTCTCAGGTTGCAGCCCTATCCATTGGAGTAGGGGTTTGGCCAGGTATACAGCGGTAGATCCAGTTACGGAAAATACTATAAATATAATGACTAATTGAAGCGTCGATTGGATGCCCCAGCGTTCTTTGAGTTTTTGCATTCCCTGGTTTGAAGGGTCAAAGGTAAAAAAATTATAACCTGGGAATGAAGGGACCCAGGCGTTGGTCGTATTTTCTTTGGAAATAAATAAAATAATTATACAATTTATAATTCACCTCATACCCATAATCGATATGGGGATCATAGTTTATAGGCCATTCATAGAGATTCGAGGGATACTCCCCGGGGAGCAGGACTCTCTGATTCCAATTCACTACATAGATCGCGTTCCTGTTTTCGAGAAAAAATTGTGAATAATAGCCTTCAGCCCGGGCAAATCCCTTCAGCCAGCTGTAGAACCCCGGATCGATAATAGTGATTTCATACTCCTGTCCGGTATTGGCAATAATCACAGGCTCTCCAGTGGTTTGTTCAAAAGCGTCTTTCTCCGCACTGCTTATGGTCACCCCCTCAGCACCACTTTTACAGCCCAGTATCAGTAAAATGAAAAATAAAGCACGTCTTATTGTCATAACTGCCTGCATTAAAGTAATACGTAAAAAAAAACAAACCGTCCTTATTCGAGGCGGTTTGAGATTGGTAAACCCGGGATTCAGGATGCTTTACCTGCCAAAAAGTCCTCCAAGCAGTCCTCCAAGTCCTCCGCTGCTTTTGGATGTGCCCCCCATCATATCGCCTACATCGTCTAAAAAACTCCCGTCTCCATCCGCGTCCAGTAGAGAGGATAGGGCTCCAAGGTCTGTCTGGGACTGCCCCCCCAATAAACCGCCCAGAAGGGAGTCTAAGCCTCCCGCATCTGAAATCTCACTTTGAGCGCGCTGCCTTCCAATAAGTCCCATGACAATTGGGGCTGCCATTTGAATAATTTGGGAGATAGCCGCCGGATTCATTCCAGAACGCTGGCTTAGGGCGTTTTCAACGGCCGGTTGATTGGAACCAAAAAGGTGCCCCAGTATCCCGGCGCCGTCGTTTTTAAAACTCTGGTCCACACCCCCTTCAAAAACCCCGCTGAGATTATCCAGAATGTCCCCGCTATGCCTGGAGGAGAGCGCATTCATTAGCCCCTCAGCCCCCTGGGGGCTTCTGGCGTTTTTTTTCATAGCGCCCAACATGGTGGGCATGGCCATGGCGAGGAGTTCCGCGGTCTTATCCTCGGGCTGGCCTGTTTCGCTCGCGAGTCCCCGAACCAAATCGGAAGCCATAGAGCTGCTGAGTAAATCTTGTATACCTGACATTTTTATTGTGTTTTAGTTTTTGAAAATAAGTAAAATACGATCAACTCCCTATTTTTCACGATTAATGCCGGCCTGAAATTTTTAACTTTTAATACAACCTTAACAATTGACAAGAATAATATTTGACCATGACTTTTTCGGATCTACCACAACAACCCCATTGGGTCGTTTCCTACTATCGCGTTGGGCGATTGCTTCACGGTTCTTTGATTCTCTTTATACTTGAATCTTTGTTGTACGGGTATATGCTGAAAATCTCAATTCAGGGAGGCAACGCTTTCTGGATCATTTTCTGGACATCCTTTTTTCTTTTCTCTTTCGTGCATATTTTTTTAACTATAATGGACGGATGGTCCCGCTTTCAGGATTATAAGAAAGCCAAAGATTTATTCTTCGCCTATGGATTCCAGCCCAGGATAGCGAATCGTTTTATCGGGTCCAAGTGCCAGCGAAATGCGGCCTTACAAGCAGCTCGTGAGTTGGGGATGGAACCTGAACTTAAACATTATTACAGTAAAAAGGGGGTGAAGTGGTATCATTATGTTCCTTATTTCATGGTCAAGGATCCGTTGTTTATGATTCGGAAATTCTTCTGGCAACGCACCTTTTTGGAAAAGTATTATAAACCCAGGTATGATTTCCGAAATATCCTATTGGAGGGAATTACATGATCTTAGATGCCCGGGATGTCTGTAAAACCTATGGTTCGCTGGAAGTCCTTAAGGGGGTGTCCCTCAGCTTAAATCGCGGTGAAATTTGCGGTCTTATAGGACCTAATGGGGCGGGAAAATCAACCTTATTTCGAATTTTGCTCGGGCTGGTCAGCCGGGACTCTGGCACTCTCGAAATCCACTCAAAGGCTTCGAAGCCTTTGGGGGGGATTATTGAAAAACCCGCGCTTTACGGGTATTTGTCCGCCTTTGAAAACCTCAGGGTATTCTCGCGCATTCAGGGACTTGAATTAAATCGCGCAGACATCGAATTTCAATTGCTACAGGTGGGGCTGTCCCCTTTGCGAAAGGATCCGGTACGCCATTTTTCGATGGGGATGAAACAGCGTCTGGGCCTGGCGATAGCCCTCTTAAATGAGCCGGAGTGTGTGATTCTTGACGAACCTTTTTCAGGCCTTGACCCAATGGGTATTCGCACCCTGCAGGATGAGATTCGGGAGCTCGCGAAATCCAGGGGGATCGGAATCCTGATATCCTCCCACAACCTGGTGGAGCTGGGGGATTTGTGCGATCGCTTATATGTGATCAACCAGGGCGAAATTGTGCGGGAAGGACCTGCCAGGAAAATTTTACAACAGGCCGCCCGGTCATATCTCCTTTATGGAACGGGCCTGGAATCTTCCACAACGCTTGCAAAAGCTGATATCGAGCAACGAACGGGAAGCATAGTCCTGCATTTGGAGGAGGATTCCATCCACACAATCATTCAAAGGTTAAGCGCAGAGCCCGGAGTTATCTTAACGGCATGTGTGCCGCAGACCAATCTCACCGCTTTATTCGAAAAAACGCCGGAATGAGAAACCTGATTCGCACCGAGCTTTTTAAAATCTTCAAACAGCGTAAGACTTTCTATGCGATTGCCGCTGTTTTTGTACTTGAAGCCTTTATAATGGTAAGTGCGTATTTCCAGGGGCGGGAATTTTTGGATGTTTTTTT
>CAZEQO010000124.1:6286-8286 GCA_964514365.1 uncultured Robiginitalea sp.
AAAACCTCCGGGAATCATTCGAATTTCAGGGAAATTTGCTGAACGGCAACCTCATTATTTATTTGGTGTTGAATTCCTTTTGGTTTCATATTCCGCTAATCCTGATGATCGTAGTTTCGGGTTTTCTCACCGGCGAATATAAAGATCGCACGGTGGAAGCTGTTTTGCTTCAACCGGTCTCCAAGCAGCAATACATCATCAGTAAATATATCGCCGCACTGGTTTTTACCGCCTTTATACTCGGGATACTAATCCTATCGACCTTTTTGCTGTCCTACCTGTTTTTCGGAAAGGGAGACCTGGTCGTTTTTCTGGAAGGATTGAGCTTTTACAACTCTACGGAGGCATTTAACCGCCTGATGATTGCCTTTCTGGTCGGTTCTTTAACGATGTTTTTCTATGCTGTGGTAAGCATTACCCTGGCCGTTCTTTTCCAGGAGGCTACAGTCACCTGGATCGTAGCAGCCTTGTTTTTAATCGGAACCACGTTATTACTGCGTTTAGAATTCGATTCCAAGTGGGTGAACAGTTTGTTTTTTCCCAAACTCACCGATAGTTGGCAGTATGTCTTCTTCTCTGAAATCCCCTTTCGGACAATCCTGAACAAAAGTCTGGTCCTTATCGCATATACCGGGCTGATTGCCTGGATCGGGGTACGTGTCTTTCAAAAAAGAGATATCACATGAAAGTATTCCCCCTGTTTATTCTCACCTTTCTGGGTGCTTCATTACTCTCGGCTCAGGAGATAGACCCCATACTGGTCGCGGTCAAAAAACGAGCGGATTCTATTGTCTCTTTTCAGGCCAGTGTGCAAATGGAGGTAGATATAAGCTTTGTGAATATGCCGGTGAAAGAAGCGGAGATCCGATTTAAAAAGGGAAGTCCAATTTCCATCTCATCTGAAGATTTTGTGATGATACCCAAGCGAGGCCTCGATTTTACATTAAATGAGTTGTATCGATATCCTTTTATGACCCTCAGCCTGGGGCAGGTACAGTTGGAAGGGAGGAACTGCCATTTGATAAAAATCATCCCTACAACGGACGCCTCGGACTATTCCATTGCTTCCGTTTGGATTGCCCCGGAGACTTTACAAGTCCTGAAGACCCAGATCAGTACCAAGAAAAACGGGGTTTACGACATTTTTTATAACTATTCGGGAAAACGAGAAATACTTCCCTCCAAAATCAAAGTAGCGTTTGAAGTGTCCGGTGTTAAGATACCCTTGCGGTTCCTGGGACGCGATACGCAGATCGACAAGGGTAAAAAAGAGGAGTCTTCCCAGGAACGCGGGGCTATATTCCTTACAATTAAGTATTCCGACCTGACGCGATTATAACCGAAGTCCTATTTAGTTTGCAGCAGGCGAATAACCCCCTGGGCCAATTCTACCCCTATACGCTCCTGGGCCTCTGCAGTAGAAGCCCCGATATGTGGGCTGAGGGACATTTTGGGTTGCATCAAAATCTGTATTTCCGGTTTGGGTTCTGAGGTGAAAACATCCAGTGCGGCAAAGCTTAGTTTGCCCGCCTCCAGGGCATCCACCAAAGCCACTTCATCGACAATACCTCCCCTGGACGTATTGATTAAGGCAGCCCCTGTTTTCATTTTTTCAATTTCTTCCGCACCGATAACGGGTTTCTTCTGGGCGGGTACATGCAGGGTGACGAAATCGGCTTGCTCCAGCAGGTCTTCGAAGGGAATTGTTTCTAAATCGAACCGGATAGACCTCCCGTCATAAAACGGGATTTCGACCTGTTCCGAAGGCGAGGTTTCGTCGTTGTAAATGACGTTCATTCCCACCCCGAGTGCGATACGTGCCACGGCCTTCCCGATACGGCCAAACCCGATAATACCCAGGGTTTTCCCACGGAGTTCTGTACCGCCGGCAAATGATTTTTTAAGGGCCTTAAAATGCACCTCTCCTTCGAGGGGCATCAGGCGGTTGGCTTCATGCAGGTAACGCACCCCACCGGCAAGGTGTGCAAAAACAAGCTCGG
>CAZEQO010000125.1:0-655 GCA_964514365.1 uncultured Robiginitalea sp.
GTCGTTATTGATGTCTGCCAGGTCATTGCCCATACTGAAATGGGTCGTGTGCCCAACCTGACCCCCTCCGGAAGAAATGAGTTCCCGGAAGGTTCCATTCCCATTGTTAATATAGAGGTAGTCATTTTCAAAGAAGTCATTCCCCACGTAGATGTCGGGATACCCGTCGGCGTTGAGATCGCTGATACCAAGCCCCAGCCCGTACCCCGCCTTTCCCTGGAATATACCGGCTTCCGCACTTACGTCCGTAAAAAATCCATTGTCATTCCGATAGAAGCGGTCCCCGGAGAGGCTGTCCGGAATTTGGCGCTGATTGCCCTTGCCATAGGTGCGATTCGGATGGACCGAATGATTCAGGAGATAGAGATCCAAGTCCCCGTCCAGGTCGTAATCAAAAAAGGCCGCCTGGGTAGATAGTCCTGAAAAGTCCAGACCGAAGTCCGCAGCGCGTTCTTCAAACTTTGGAATACCATCGGAATCCACGCCCAGGTTCAGAAATAACAAATTTCGACCTTTAAGGGCGCGGTATCCTGAGGCTTTACAGATATAGATATCCTGCAGGCCGTCCCCGTTAATATCTACGTGTGTGGTCCCTGTGGTCCAGCCGTCAGCATTGGAGATCCCCGCAACCGCGCTGACCTCTTTAAAAGTCATA
>CAZEQO010000125.1:779-8242 GCA_964514365.1 uncultured Robiginitalea sp.
CCTGAAGGGGGTTGGAAAAAGCAATTCCGGTGTGTGAGGGGGAAAGCCGGGTAAAGGCAGATGTGGGATCTTTCGTGCAACTGCACGTTATGACCAGCAACAGACTTGCGACATGAATCCTTTTCATTTCCGGGGATAAGTGCAGGCAAAAATAGAGAAATAGGGTGGGAAAGAGAGGGTATATCGCCTGTTTAAAACAGGTTTTTAGGCAATGTTAATACTCGTTAATCTTTTGTTTAGTATTTCAGTGTCCTAAGGGTAAAAAAAAAGCTACCCGAAGGTAGCTTTTCTTTATAAACTTTATGCTAGTGTTACTAGTATCCGGGGTTCTGCACCAGGTTCGGATTTGCCAGTAATTGCGGCAGTGGAATCGGGAACAGATTACGGGCAGCATTACCTGTCTCGGCATCGCTCTTGAATTCCCACTGACGGGTGTATTGGCCGAAACGGATCATGTCGTTTCTCCTCCACCACTCACAGTACAATTCACGGCCCCTTTCATCCAACAGATCAGATTCACCTACGGATCCCAGAGGTGTAGCACTTCTAATGGTACGCAGTTCGTTCACAAGGGCCGTAGCGTCTCCGCCACTGGCACCGCGCAGGATAGCTTCCGCTTTCATAAGGTGTGCATCTGCATAGCGGAAAATCATCACGCTGTTGGCAAAACCACCGCCGATACGGGGGTTATATTTCATAACACGAATCCCTGTACGCTCACTGTTATTGATCAGGCTGGGTGCTCCGTTTCCGTCTACAAATCCTCGTGAGAATTCCAGGGGATTCCCCTGGCGGTCCTCAAGGGGGGTAGGCGTAGAAGCCAGGGCATATTGCTGCCCAATCAGGAACCCGTTCCCAACATTGGAACCATCTTCCAAACCTCCGTTGTCAGAGGTGCCTTCCCTTCCTGTAAAGGGTACCCCAACATTTGGAACCCCACCACGACGCTCTTCCTGCCCGTCGATTTGGGCGCTTTCCAGGTCGGAGGCATAGCGGTTCTGGTTCGGATCTCCTTCAAACAGGTCGTAGAACTCTGCCAGTGTACTGAAACCGTTCCAGCCCCCTCCTCCTAAACCGGTGGAGTTATAGTGCAAACCGTTGAAGATACGGTTTCCAGTATTTCCGGAATCGGTAAACCAGATAGTTTCCGTATCCGAAGTAGGCTCGAATATTTCAAAATATCCGGTCTATTTAAAAGAACTTTAGCCTTCAGATAGCGTGCAGCGGCTTTACTGGCTCTGTTTAACCCGGCACTCCCGGCTGGGGTGGCAGGTAAACCAGCAATAGCGGCATCGAGATCAGCGAGAATAAAATCAACCGCAGCAGCCCCAGTAAGTACTTCAGGCACCGAAGTTGAAGGAAGTTCCGTGTCCCTGAAAGGAACCTGGCCGTAAAGGTCCAGAATCAAGTACATAGACCAGGCGCGAATAAAGGACGCCGAGGCTGCTACCTCAGAGGGAGCCGCACTTCGCGCATCCAAAATCTGGGAAGCGAGAAGCTGGTTGGCGTTCCACTGGTCGAAAGGAGTGAGGATATCAGTTTCCTCAAAACCCCATTCGTGCTGGTGGAGCTTTCTCCAACGGCCGTTATCTCCCCAGTCAGCTCCCCGGGTGGGAACCAATTGTTCATCTGTCGTAACAGATGTAAGGGCATACGTATTGGCCTGATCTCCCAGTTGTCCGCCCACCTGGTTGTACAGCTGGTCTAGTGCGGACTGGGGATCTTCCAGGCCTTGGAAACCTTCACTGATGAAGGAGTCCGTTTCCTCAATTTCCAGGTCGGTACAGGAGTACAGCCCGAATACCGCCAGGAAAGCAAGGGATAAGAATTTCAATTCAAATCTTTTCATGATCTACAATTTTTTTAATTAAAATGTCGCGTTAATTCCAAAAGTAACGGTCAAAGGGTTTGGGAAAGCCGCCCAGTCGATTCCCCTTGTAGGTATTCCGGAGCCCAGGGACCCGGTACCTACAGTTACTTCGGGGTCAATTCCGCTGTAGTCCGTCCACAGGGCCAGGTTCTGACCTGTAAGGGATAGGCGGAGTCCTTTAAAAGCTCCGTCACCACTTAGAGGCACATTGTACCCAATGGTTGCGTTCTGGAAGCGGACAAAATCACCTTTTTCAAGAAAACGAGTGGAAACTGCCGTAGAAGCACCTCCGTTTTCCCCACTGTCGACAACAGCCTGGGTTACGTTACGCGCCGTGGTCAACTGCCCTGCATTAAAGAAGGAGTTGGCGGTGTTGTTGTATACTGAGAATCCGAATTGCCCATTAAAGAAGGCAGAGGCGTCCCAGTTCTTATGACGGAAGGTCAGGGACAAACCGGAGGTAACATCCGGCAGGCCGTCTTCGCCTACAAAGAACTTATCCGCATCCGGATCTCCTATCCCATTGCCATCGACATCCCGGTATGTTGGGTTTCCTTCACCGTCAAAACCAAGGAATTCAGCCATATAGTACGAGAAGAGGGAAACACCCGCTTCAAAACGCTGGGCAAAAGCCCCGGATAAACCGGGTCCGTTAATTTCACCTGTGTTGATAGATCCGGCAAAATCCTGGATTTCATTGTTATTGTAGGCAATGTTAAAGGAGGCACCAAAAGTGGTGTTCTCCGTCTGAACAAAGTCGTATGCTATGGCAAATTCAATACCCTGGTTGATGACAGAGGCATCCACGTTACCAAATTGGAACGGGATAGTTGAAGGTGCCGCAGGAGGTGTCTGCAACAGCAGGTCGGTGGTTTCTCTACGGTACACATCGATACTACCGCTAAGACGGTCCATGTTAAATCCGAAATCCAGACCTACTGTGAGATCCAGCGTGGTTTCCCACTTCAGATCCGGTACGTCCGTAGCCACAATACTGAGTCCATTCTGGTTTACCGTGTTGTCGTTGTTGATTCCTAAACCTGCAAAACGCTGACGGGCCACGAAGTTACCATATCCTAAACCTTCCTGGTTACCGATAAGTCCTCCACTGAGTCTCAGTTTCAGGGTGGAAACGCTTTCTCCTATAAAGTCCTCTTCTCCAATTTGCCATGCAAAGGCTCCTGAAGGGAAAAACCCGTATTGGTTCTCAGGACCAAATCGGGAAGATCCATCCGCCCTGAAAGTACCTGTGAAAAGGTATTTATCTGCGAGGGTGTAATTGATCCGTCCGAAGAAAGACTGCAATTCGTCGGTGTTGTCAAAATAATCGGCAGTAGCTGCTCGTACACCCCTGTTAAATTCGAATGGATTTTCCTCCCCGGCGACTACACTCGGGAATAAACGGTTTACGATCAGGCTACTCGTGTTCACCCCGTAATAAAACTGTTGGTAGGAACCATCGACAGTTTGACCCGCAGCATTCAATGTTCTGCGCATATCCTCACCCATTTTGTTCAGATCGGAAGTTCCAAATCCACGGGCGGCGGTGTTCCGGCCCGAAGTGCGGAAGTCCTGATACGCATACCCAAGCAGGGCATCCAGGCGGGAGTTGCTGAAGGACTTTTTGTAATTGATCGTCGCTTCCAGCGTCTTGTTCACACGGTCCAGCGTATTGTACGTACCAAATCCATTCCCTTCAATACCGGTGAAGTTCTGAATATTGGAACTAATCACAGAGGTGTTCTCACTATTGGACTGGTCATAACCCAAATTCACTTTGGCCGACAAGTCTGAGGTGATCAAATACTCGGCAGAGCCGTTTAACAGGATGCGATCAGTATTTGTTTTATTTTGTGATTCAGCGAGGTAATTGGCAGGCTGAACCTGTCCACCCCCGTCGTCAAAGCTGGGATTGCTCGGCCAGGTTGGGTTGGCAGAATAAGCTGAACCAAGGATATCCCCACGGAAACCGGCAGTGGCCGAAAGAGGTGGTTGTTCCCGGTTTACCCGGGCTATAGTTGCATTTACATTGATCAACAATCGATCCTGGAAGAACTTGTGAGCTGCGTTGATACGTCCCGAAATCCTTTCAAATTCAGATTTTTCAACTACACCAAATTGGTCCTGATAACCAAAGGTAGCCCGGACGTTTCCGTTGTTATAGCGGTGCGAATAGGCCAGGTTGTTGTTTGTGGAAAGGGATGTACGCGTCACAACATCCTGCCAGTTGGTATTGGCTCCGAAGTCTACATCGTTCCTGTTTCCCCCGTAGAGCTCAACGGCATCGAGGAAACCCTCCCTGTCGAGAAGGTCAAACTGGCGGACAGGAGTGGCAACACTTAAGTTGGAAGACCATTCCAATTGTCCTCCTTCAGATCCCTTACCAGATTTTGTGGTAATGATGATAACCCCGTTGGCACCCCGAGACCCGTAAATGGCCGTTGCGGAGGCATCCTTAAGGATACTCATGCTTTCAATGTCATTCGGGTTCAGGAAGTTCAGCGGGTTACCCACATCGGTTTGTCCGTCCCCGGAGTCCCCGGTGGCATCCGTATTCTGCCCGAAAAGCGGTACGCCATCCACAACAAAGAGTGGATTGTTACTCGCCCGTACAGAGTTTGCCCCCCTGATGTTGACGTTAATACCTGCGCCAGGTTCCCCACTCACTTGCTGAATGTTTACCCCGGCGGCCTTACCCTGGATCAATTGTTCCGGGGAGGAAATAACCCCACCGTTAAATTCATCAGAGGTGACGGCTGCAACGGATCCCGTCGCGTCTTTAACCGTAGTGGTACCATAACCAATGATCACTACTTCGTCCAATGCCTGGGCATCTTCCTGAAGTACCACACTGATAGAAGATCGGCCACTAACCGATACTTCCTGGGTTGAATAACCGATGTAGCTAAAAACCAAAATAGCATTTGCATCGACTCCGTCAAGGGTGTAATTCCCGTCGAAATCTGTTTGAGTACCATTGGTTGTTCCCTTAACTACAACACTAGCTCCCGGAAGGGGGCCGGCTGCGTCAGAAACATTACCTGATACTTCCTGCGCTTGCGCCCATCCAAAGCATAGAAAAGCTCCGACAAGCAGTAAGCTCCTGAGTAGCGTAATCTTCATAAATCGTTCGTTTTAAGTTTAGTTAATTCAATTCAAGAGGTCAAAGTATGCAAAAAAATTGTTAATATCCTACTCTTAAAAGGATTAAAAGGCACGAAAACGGTTTCGTGTTGATATATTGCTTTTCCTGTTAATCCCTAAAAATTTGATCAGCTATATTACGTAATTAATAAATGAAGGGGTGGTTTTTTATGTAAATCTGAGGCAAATATATAATAAATTTGGTCTGAAGCCAATTTATAACCCTGCCAATCGGCCTCATATTATGGTATTTCCACGGATTCCAGGCAAGTTTAATAGGGCTTAAATCATTTGGGATTAATGTTTAACTTCACAATTCTTTAAAAGCAGCCGGGAGGATGATTCGTAAAAAAGTGACGCTTAAGGATATCGCGCGAGAACTCGATGTATCCATTTCAACCGTCTCCAAAGCCTTAAAAAACAGTTCTGAAATCGGGCGGGATACCCGGGACAAAATTCAGGCCTTCGCCAAGCTATACAACTACAAGCCGAACAACATAGCGGTGAGCCTTAAAAATAAGCGCACCCGAAATATCGGCGTTATTATCCCGGATATTGTACATCATTTCTTTACGACGGTTTTCCGGGGTATAGAAAAATACGCCAACAGCCTGGGCTACAATGTTATTGTTTGTGTTTCCGATGAGTCATTTGACAAAGAGGTGATCAACACCGAATTGCTGGCCAATGGCAGTATCGATGGATTTATCATTGCCCTTTCGGCAGAAACTCAGGAAAAGCAGGATTATACGCATTTAAAAGAGGTCACAGACCAGGGCATCCCGGTGGTGCTTTTTGACCGGGTTACCGAAGAGGTTCCCTGCGACAAAGTCATCATAGATGATGAGGTAGCGGCTATGGAGGCCGTGGAATTCCTCATTCAAAAGGGGAAGAAACGTATCGCTTTTTTTACCACAGCGCACAAACTGGGAGTGAGCCAAAAAAGAGAAAAGGGATATCGCATGGCGCTGGCTAAACACGGGATACCTTTTTCCGAGGAGTTGGTGCTGGAGCTCCCCTTTCAGTTTGAAGAAGAGCAGTTGAGCCGCTCTTTTTTTCAAAACCAGTCTTTTGACGCGGTCTTAAGTGTCAATGAGATATTTGCTATTCGGGGTATGCGACTGGCCAGTGAACTGGGATATAACATTCCCGGCGATATTTCCTTTATCGGTTTTACGGATGGAATCCTTTCGAAATACGCCACACCCGGACTAAGCGCCATTGCCCAGCACGGGGAACAGATGGGAGAAACGGCCGCCCGCTTGCTTATCGATAAAATTGAAAACGAATACGACGAAACGGACCCCGGAAATTACCGAACCGAAATTATCCAGGCCAGCCTGGTGAAGCGGAAGTCAACCTGACGGTCTCGTACCGTGTTTTAAAGTATGCCCGATTAAGCTATAAAGACAGGCTTCTTAAAACCGATTTCCTTTTTATATTTGATGACCGGAATTTCCCGGATCACAGGGTCGGCATACGACCCAGAAACATGAAATTCCTATGGAGGGCTTCATTTTTGACCTGGACGGGGTCATTGTCGATACGGCCAAGTACCACTATCTGGCCTGGAAACAGCTCGCGGATCACCTGGATATCCCATTCACCATCCAGGACAATGAAAAGTTTAAAGGGGTAAGCCGCAAACGCTGCCTGGAGCTCTTACTTGAGATGGGGGGATTACGGGTCTCCCAGAATCAATTCGAAAGCTGGCTTGAGGAAAAGAATGCCGATTACCTTAAGTATATAGCAACTATGGATGCTTCTGAAATTTTACCCGATGTTTCCAGGGTACTCGATTTTCTAAAAGGGCGAAACGTACCCATGGCCCTTGGGTCTGCCAGTAAAAATGCGGTCCCTATCCTGGAGAAAGTCGGGCTTACTGACTACTTTAACACAGTGGTAGATGGGACACAGGTTGTAAAAGCCAAACCCGACCCTGAGGTATTTTTGATCGCCGCATCCCGCCTGGATTTGCCTCCGGGGGCCTGCGTGGTCATCGAGGATGCCCAGGCGGGAATCGCCGCTGCCAATACCGCAGGTATGTACAGTCTCGGGATCGGTGAGGCAGAGGTGCTCTCGGAGGCCGATGCCGTATTCAGGGATTTTACAGAAATTAAGACCTCTTTCCTGGAAGAGTTATTACACTTAGAAAGTAAACCATAACAATAAACAGAAGGATTATGAATCAGGATTACATAAAACCCGATCCGTGGTCGATTATTGAGGAAGGATACACGCCTTCCCACGTAAAAGCCTCGGAAAGCCTTTTCAGCCTGGGCAATGGCGCTATGGGCCAGCGTGCAAATTTTGAAGAGGACTACAGCGGACCTACTTTTCAGGGAAGTTATATCGGCGGTGTTTATTATCCCGATAAGACCCGGGTGGGTTGGTGGAA
The DNA here is from genome assembly GCA_964514365.1 of uncultured Robiginitalea sp. Lineage (GTDB taxonomy): Bacteria > Bacteroidota > Bacteroidia > Flavobacteriales > Flavobacteriaceae > Robiginitalea. The sequence goes on from CAZEQO010000125.1 coordinate 8,192, forward strand.
AAACGGGTATCCCGAGTATTTTGCCAAAGTCCTCAACGCACCCAACTGGAT
>CAZEQO010000126.1:0-8064 GCA_964514365.1 uncultured Robiginitalea sp.
CCGGTGGCACCCAGGACGGGAACACTACTTTTAATGTGAACTTAGGGTACCTTGACGAGAATAACTTTACCCCGGGTAACACCCTGAACAGGTTCAACCTCTCAGTCGGTGGACGTTCGCAACTGAGCAATAAGTTTACAGTTCAGGCTACAGCCAACTACTCCCGTACGGATTACACCTCTCCTCCTATTGCCTCTTCCAGGGGTAATGGAACGGATGGTCTCTCTGTTTATGGTAACGTTATGTTTACGCCGATATCCGTGGATTTGATGGGGCTGCCTTTCGAAAACCCGATCGACGGCTCAAGTGTCTACTACCGGAATGGTAATGACATTATCAACCCGCGTTGGACGGCTAAAAACGTAACAAACACTCAGCTCACCAACCGTATTAACTGGACGGCTTCCCTGAACTACGAAATCAACGACAACCTCTCCCTAACCTGGAGAAGTGGACTGGATTTCTACAACGAGCGGAACGTCAACAGCTCCAACAAGGGTGGTGTAGAATTTACCCAGGCGATCTTTGGATTCCTCGATACATATGATAACAACAACAGTATTTGGGACCACTTTTTTGCCGTTAACGGTAATTATGACCTTTCGGAGAAACTTGGGATGACATTTACAGTGGGTGCTACCGCACGACAGGATCACTTTGATCAGCAGGGTGCAGCAAGTACCGGCCAGATCGTATTCGGGGTAAAAAGGCACTTCAACTTCGAAAACCAAACGCCGATTCAATTTTCACAAAAGCGGAATATCGTAGGTGTCCTGGGTCAGGCGACCCTGGATTACGACAACTTTTTATTCCTGAACCTCTCTGCCCGTACGGACTGGGTATCCAACCTGACTACGGAGAACAACAGTAAGACGTATCCGGGGGTAAGTGTTTCTTTCCTTCCTACGGCAGCCTTTGATGGCCTGAGCAGTGAGAATGGACTGAATTACCTGAAACTCCGTGCCAGTTACGGTACATCAGCCACTTTCCCTGTGGGATATCCGACGATTAATGTAATCGAGCAAAACACGCTCCGTTTTACAGACCCTTTCGGAGGTGGATTACTGACGACCAACCAGGTGGACAACTTCCGTGCGAATCCGGACCTCGTGCCTGAGCTCCTCGAAGAATTCGAAGTTGGGGTTGAGACCCGCTTCTGGCAGAACAGAGTGAGTCTGGACGCAACGTATTTCAATCGGGTCACCAATGACCTTATCGTTACGGAGCCACTTTCTCCTTCTACAGGGTTTAGCTTTACCCAGAATAACATTGGGGAAATCAAAAACGAAGGATTCGAGGCCGACCTGGGTGTTGACATCTTCCGGGGAGAGAACTTTAGCTGGAATTCCAGGGTGAATTTCTTTACCAATAAGGAAACAGTCACCGAACAAGAACAGGACTTTATCGCCTATGCCGGTAGTTTGGCTGTAGGTGGCGGTCTCTTCCGCGGGTCGAATGCCGCCATTGAAGGAGAATCCCTGGGTACCATCGTAGGTACAGCTATCGGACGGGATGAAGACGGCAACTTCCTGGTAAACGACGGTGGTGATTATGTGATTGTAGAGCAGGATGCTGACGGGAATGTGCCTATTGTAGGTGACGCGGTTCCAGACTACACCATGAACTTTATCAACACCCTCCGCTTTAAAAACTGGAGCCTGAACTTCCAGATTAACCATATCAAAGGTGGGGACATACTGTCCAGTACGGTGGCTGCACTTTTAGGTAGGGGTCTTATCGTAGAGACTGCAGATCGTTTGAATACATACATTCTTCCAGGGGTTAGTCAATCCACCGGGGAACCAAACAACAAGCAGATCAACAACTCTACGTATTTCTTCAACAACCTGTTATTCGGACCTACGGAAACGCGTATATACGATGCTTCTGTGATTCGTCTTCAAGAGCTTTCTTTTGGATATACCTTCCCATCGAAATTCCTCGACAAGACGCCATTTGGTCAGCTGACAGTTACTTTTCAAGGTTTCAACCTCTGGTTTGATGCCTACAACACCCCTGACGGAGCTAATTTCGACCCCAACGTACAAGGGGTAGGGATTGGAAACGGGCGAGGCTTTGACTTCCTTAACGGTCCGAGTGCACGCAGATATGGAATCAGTCTTAGAGCGTCCTTCTAATAAAAATTGTTAACGATATAGCTATTATGAAAAATTTGTTTAAATATATTTCGATAGTCTTTATTGCAGGAGCCTTGCTTAATTCCTGTGAGACGACAGATCTGGACTTAAGAGTGAGTCCGAACGACCTGGCCTCAGACCAGGCGGATCCCAACCTGTTGCTGACTTCAGTTCAGTTGGCATACGGTACGAACCAGCAAACACTCAGTGATTTTTCTGCAGAACTTACCCGGATAGATTATATGTTCGGACGGAACTACTTTAACAATTACCCCGGATCCGATTTGAACGGTACCTGGGGAAGGACCTACAGTAGTAACGGTAACGGTGTTGGAGATCCGGTTTCGATCGGTATCCTGACCAACCTGCAAAACCTCGAAGCCCTGAACGAAGATCCCGAACTTGATTTAGGATTTCACGTTGGTGTTGCCAAGACCTTGTATGCGCACTCACTGCTGCAACTGGTTGATTTCATCGGATCAGCCGCCTTTAGCCAGGCGGGAAACCCCGCTGAGTTTCCAGCGCCAGTCCTGGACAGTGGCGAGGAAGTATACGCGGCTGCCTTAGGCCTTCTGGATGAAGCAGAAAGCCTTTTTGCCGCAAATCCCAGTACCATTGGGGCCATTGATATCTTCTACGATGAGGATATTTCCAAATGGAGAAAGCTAATCAACACCATTCGCTTGAAAGCGTATTACACAACAGGAAATACTGCCGCTTTCAATCAGGTAATTGCCGGGAATAATTTTATTTCAGACCCTGCAGATGACTTTTTCCTGCAATATGGCACCAGTGAATTGCAGCCGGATAACAGGCATCCTGACTTTGCATTAGATTACACCCCTTCCGGGGCCAATATCTACCAGTCTAACTGGTTAATGGAGACAATGCTCAACAACGACGACCCCAGAATACGGTATTATTTCTACCGACAGGTAGATGCTACCCCGGGTGCAGATGCTCCGCCTAATGAAGAAGACCTTGCGTGCTCCCTGGCTGTTCCGCCTCAGCACTTTATAGACGGTGGATTCACCTATTGCTCCGTTCCTAACGGTTACTGGGGACGTACTCACGGAAACAACGAGGGTACTCCTCCGGATAACTTTAAAAGAGCCGCCGTGGGAGTCTATCCGGCAGGAGGCCGTTTTGACGACAGCAGCTTCGGTGAAGTTGGTCTTGGTCTCGGTGGCGGTGGCGCTGGAATCGAGCCGATCTTTATGTCCTCTTATGTGGATTTCTGGAGAGGGATGATGGCATCTTCTGACGCTGACAGAGCAAACTTCCTTAGGGATGGTTTGACTAAGTCTATCGCTACAGTTCAGGGCTTCGGAGCTTTGGACAGCGGTGCAGATCAAACTACGGCACCCACGCCTGACGATGTTAATGATTATATCGACGGAATTGTCGCTGACTTTAATGCAGCCACTGGTGATGACAAGGAGAATATCTACGCAGAGCAATACTTCACTACGCTTTACGGTGGAGCTACCGAGGCATGGGTATACTACAGACTTACCGGATTCCCAACAACATTGACGCCAAACTGGGAAGCTGATCCAGGTCCGTTCCCGCGAACTCTTTTGTATCCGCAAAATGAAGTGGTGACGAATTCGGGTCTGACTCAAAAGACGACTCTGACAGAACAGGTGTTCTGGGATACAAACCCAGCAAGTCCAACCTTCCCACCAGCAAACTAAAAAGCAACTGAACATGAAAAGATATAGCAACAAACTAATAATGACAGCCCTGGCTGGATCAGCCCTGCTTTTCACAGCCTGCCAGGAGGGTGACAACCCCATTGATTTTATCAATGAGAATGAGACCCGGGGCGCAGTCCTCAGGACCATTGAAGTTTTCTCGCCTGAATTACCTATTGGGGATCCCGATGGTTTTTTCGGCCTGGAAGCTGAAATGCAGACTCAGGAAGATGGTAATAACGTAGACTTCGTCGAAGTATATGTAGCCTTTAATGATAACACAGGAGGTACAGATACCAAAGAGGAAACACTTCATGAAACCATTGACCCATCCCAGTTTTTTATAGGGGAGTTTGGGTACCCCCGTTTTAGAAGTGAAGTTACTCTTGGTGCCATGCAGGCCACCCTTGGTCTGAATGACTCTCAGGTTAGAGGTGGAGACCAGTTCAGGATTCGCTACGAAATCGTCCTCGATGATGGCCGGCGTTATTCCTTTGCGGATAATACGGGTACGTTAACCGGTTCGTTCTTCAGCTCTCCGTTTTTATATACAGCCGATATCGTTTGTCCTCCTATAGGACCATTACCCGGTGTGTATACTATTGAGATGCAGGATTCCTTTGGAGACGGATGGCAAACGGACGATGGAAACGGTGGATCCGGACTTACCCTTACGCTAAGTACAGGTGAAGTTTTCGAAGTAGGCCTATGTTCCCCATACTCCGGTGCCGCCGGAACTTTCCTTGGAGGCAGTGATTGTACTGGCGCAGGAGATTCCAGTGGTACGGCCACCATTACAGTACCCGCAGGAGTAGAATCTGCTGAGTGGTTTTTCCCAGGGGATTTCTATGGAGAAATCAGTTTCCAGATCATTCACCCAACAGGTGCAGTGATTGCGGATGTGGGAACCGGAGCCGACGCAGGCCCCGTGGTTATTAACTATTGTTTTGACTATCCCGAATAAACCTGGGATATCTATAAGTATATTAAGAAGAGGCAGTCTGGAAAGGCTGCCTCTTTTTTTTTGAAATCAGATTAATCCTTTTTGAGAAGGCATACTTTATTCTATAATATCTCAGCTATATGTGATTTCCCCAAAGGTGAAAACGGCCGAGTATTTGCCCTTCTCCTGCAGGAACCGGCAGGGCACTACCCCAGTGACCTACAGCTATTAGCCGCACTCCCCAATAAAGAATACCCCCTTTATACTGGCCATGGATCATATCGTTTTTAGTACCTTTGCCGTCTCGAAACACACGGATCTTTAGGTAATTATGAAGAAAACGAATACATTAAACGCTCTACCTACGCCCAGTAACTTAACCCTGCTTTTTTACCTTCTGCTACTAGGATTGAGCTGTGAAAATAAATCGCAATCAGGGGAGGCAGCAGAGGCCTCAGCGGATGAACGCCCCGGCCCGGTTTTCGAAAAAGTACTGGCAGAGCATAGCGGGATACTCTTTGAAAATAGCATTCAGGAAGATGTCTCCACCCTGGAGAACCTTTTTGACTATGACTATTTCTACAATGGAGCCGGTACGGGTGTCGCCGATTTGAACAACGACGGACTGTTGGATATTTTTTTCTGTGGTAATCAGGTAGACAACAAACTCTTTATCAATAAGGGAGATCTGAAATTTGAAGATGTCACTGCCGCTTCAGGCATCAATGCAGGCAAACAGTGGTCCAACGGGGTTACGTTTGTCGATATCAATTCCGATGGATGGCTGGACATCTATATTTCCCAGGGAGGCCCCAATAAAAGGTTGGACCGGAAAAATCTATTACTGCTCAACCAAAAGGACGGCACTTTTGAGGAGGTGGCTGAGGCTTACGGCCTCGCGGATATGGGAATCAGCACACAATCTGCCTTTTTTGACTACGACGGGGATGGCGATCTGGACTGTATTGTCATGAATGAAAGTGAGTATTACGGTGCAGACCCTATTTTATTAAAACGCCTGATACAGGAGAATCCGGATGCCCCGTTTTTCAACAGTTCCCATTTGTACCGGAACGATGGTGATTCCTTTACTGAGGTCAGTAAAGAAGCCGGCATTCAACGGCCCATTTTTGGCCTGGGACTTTCGGTAACCGATATTAATGCGGATGGCCTACTGGATATCTATCTGGCGAGCGACTATTACCTCCCCGATGCCCTCTTTATAAATAATGGGAATGGGACCTTTGAGGATAAAATCGCCTCCTACACCCAGCAAATTTCCTATTACGGCATGGGGATTGACATCGCCGATATCGACAATGATGCCCTCCAGGATATTTTTGTGCTCGATATGGCCTCCAGTGACCACTACAGGTCTAAAACCTTAATGGCCTCCATGGATGTTGCCCGCTTTGACTACCTGACCCGAAAAGAGGGATACCACTATCAGTACATGTATAATTCACTCCAACTGAATATGGGCCAGGACCATTTCAGCAACATCGCCCAGCAAACCGGAATAGCGAGTACCGACTGGAGCTGGTCCGTACTGATGCACGATTTTGACCTGGATGCAGACAAAGATATTTTTATCACCAACGGGTATCGAAAATACGCCCTGGACAATGACCTGCAACAAAAGGTTTACCAGGCGCGGATGAAATACAAGAACAACGTTCCCCTTGAGGTAAAGCAAGCACTTTATAAAAGCATGCCCTCTGAAAAATTGTCGAATTTACTCTATGAAAACCAGGGACGTCTGGAATTTCAGGAGCAGGGCAAAGAGTGGGGCCTTGGGGACCTCACTTTCAGCAACGGGGCGGCCATGGGCGATCTGGACAATGACGGGGATCTCGACCTGGTGGTCAACAATATGGACGAAAATGCCTTTCTCTACAGGAATCAATCCGTAGAAACCCAAAGGGGGAATTATCTGAGTGTATCTGTTTCCGGACCGACCTCTGAGGTGTTTCCAGAAGTAACCCTCTACCACGGGGACACCCGCCAGATGATTGAAGTGCGAAGGGTACGGGGCTATCGTTCCGCTCATTCGACTGCAGCCCATTTCGGTTTGGGACCGGCCGAAAAAGCCGACAGCTTAAAGGTCCGCTGGCCGGATGGCAGTAGTGTTATCCTTCGGGATGTCGAGGTCAACCAAAACCTGGAGGTAGCCCGGTCCGAGGCGCAACCCGACCGGCGCAGCTCTGTTAAACCCACCCTCTTTGAAGCATCCGACCCCTTGAGGATGGGGATCTCCGCAGTACACAAGGAGAATCCTTACAACGATTTTGAAGCCGAGATCCTTCTCCCCTACAAGCAATCGCATTTCGGACCCTATTTCAGCAGCGGAGATGTCAATGGGGACGGCCTGGAGGACGTATTTATGGGCGGGGCCTCCGGGCAGGCAGGCTCTTTGCTCATCAAAAAACAAAACGGCTTCCAAACGGTTTCTGTAGCAGCTTTTGAAAAAGACAAGGTTTACGAGGACATGGAATCTGCCTTCTTTGACATAGACTCCGACGGGGACCTGGACCTCTACGTGGTGAGTGGGGGGAATGAGTTTGAACAAGGCTCTTCCCTGTACCAGGACCGGGTGTATATCAATGATGGGCAGGGAAACTTCACCCGCAGCACTTCAAGCCTTGTAAACACTGGAAATTACAGTGGTAAGGCCATAGCGGTGTTTGATTTCGACAAGGATGGAGATTCCGACCTTGTGATTGGCAACCGGATCCTGGCCGGGAATTATCCGCGTCACGCCCCCTCTGCCCTGTTAGAAAACAGGGATGGTATCCTTTATGACATTACGGCCGACAAGGCTCCGGGGCTCCTGGATTTCGGTATTGTCAACGACCTCCTGATCACAGATTTTGACGGTGATGGCCTGAAGGATCTCATGGCAGTTGGGGAATGGACCGGAATCGGGTTTTTTAAAAACGTCGAGGGTGCTTTTCAGTTACAGGATGCGGAAGCCCTGGGCGCTCCCATGACAGGATGGTGGTTTTCCATCCATGAAACCGACGCCAATTCCGATGGTAAAGCGGATTACATCCTGGGAAATGCCGGTAAAAACATCAAGTTTACAGCCAGTCCTGAAAAACCTTTTAAGGTGTATGCCACAGACTTTGACAACAATGGCACTCCCGATATTGTTTTAAGCAAGAAATACGAAGGAAAATACGTGCCGGTACGCGGCAGGGAGTGCTCCTCCCAGCAAATGCCATTTATCGCTCAGAAATTCCCAAGTTACAGCGAGTTTGCCAGCGCCAGCCTGGAAGAGGTCTAT
>CAZEQO010000127.1:0-2000 GCA_964514365.1 uncultured Robiginitalea sp.
CTGGTACTGACCGATCCGATGCTCGCCACGGGAAAAACCCTGGAAAATGTCCTGAAGGCACTCAGGGCCAACGGGGAACCCGATCAGATTCATATCCTCTCCGTGATTGGTTCCAAAAAAGGGATTGCGCACGTTTCAGGAATTTTCCCCGAACAGACACATCTTTGGATTGCGGCCATTGACGATACCCTCAGCCCGGGTGGGTATATTATTCCGGGAATCGGAGATGCCGGGGATCTCGCTTTTGGGTTGAAGTTATAACCTTTCCTCTTCGTGCGTATACTTGTACTCCAGCAGCCATTGAAAGGGCACAGTTTCCAGGGCCTTTTTATGGGTTGCCTCCAAAACGACGGGGGGAGCCAGTCCTTCCAGATACGCTTGCCGCCAGCGGGAAACACAAAGGCACCATCGATCCCCTGGTTTCAGACCGGGAAAATTGTAATAGGGGATGGGGGTGCTCAAATCGTTACCCTTACTTCGGGTAAACCTCAGAAATTCCTCCGTCATAATAGCACAAACGACATGGGTGCCCGTGTCCTCAGGTCCTGTCCGGCATTGTCCGTCCCTGTAAAATCCGGTGAGGGGCTGTGTACAACAAGACCGGAGTTCACCTCCGAGCACATTCAGATCTGTTTTCATGGTTTTTTATTAAAGGTACAATGGGCGGGATTAAAACGGGGAGCCCAGGCGTTGAAAAGAAATCATTTTTATGCTTATATTAACAAAAATCAGCAGGTTATGGAAGACTTAGTAGTGGCCGCCAAAATCATTCTATTTGTCAGTATTGTCAACGTGTGGTTTTTCAGGGCCAGCCGGGGAACCCGGTGGAGGGCCGGAGATGCCGGGAATATGAAAGAAGAGTTCAAGGTCTACGGACTCTCCGAAACCATGATGTATTCTGTGGGGATCCTCAAGGTACTATCCGCCATCGGGCTCATCGTTTCTATTTGGTTTCCCGCCCTGGCCATTCCGTGTTCAGCGGCCATGGGCTTTTTGATGGTTGGGGCCATCTGGATGCACTTAAAGGTGAAAGATCCTTTAAAAAAGGCCCTGCCTGCATTTGTGTTTCTCTTGCTGTCTGTCTTTATCTGGCTCTACAGTACCGGATTGATTTAATAAAAAAACACCTCCCGGGCATGGGAGGTGTTCATTGAGGGTATTTTGGGACTTTTACTGCCCCTGTCCGAGGGAATATCCCCGGACCCCGTCGAATTCATACAGGTTTTCAGTTTTGATAATATCGACATTTGATAAAACAGCTTTTTGCAATACTTCGATAATATCTCCCTTACGTACCTGTACGTCCTTTGAAGCACTGTACCGGCATCTCCAGTGATCTGTGCAGAAGGTCTCGTCAAAACCATTGGGCCATACTTTAACCCCCCGGTTGGTAATCATCGATAATTTCAGGGCCGGATTTTCAATGACCTGCAACTTGGCTGCCAGATCATCCGGGTCTTGCCCCCTCCAGTCGACAAACACATCGACCCCTTTAAGTTCCTTTTTGGAGGCCGTACGCCGGGTGTATTCCGGAAGTGTTATGGCCTGAAAACCCTGGAAGTTGGCAGGACTCATAAATTCAGGTTGTACTCCCAGATTTGCGATGACAGCATCTGCAAACTCCCGCGTTCCCACGCGTTTTTTACTCTGACTCTTTCGGTAGATGTCCCCTGTGTGAACCCCTTGCTCCAGCGTTCTGAGCCAGGCGTTTTGTACGGTTTCGGCGACGTTGAATTGTCCGATATGGTTTAACATCATCACAGCCGCCTGAATAAGTCCGGATGGGTTGGCGATGTCTTTTCCTGCGATGTCCGGTGCCGAACCGTGAATGGCTTCAAACATGGCACAGCCCGAACCGATGTTTGCCGATCCGCCGAGTCCTACCGACCCTGATATCTGGCTGGTAACGTCAGAGACGATGTCTCCGTAAAGGTTGGGCATAACCACCACATCAAAACGCTCTGGAGAATCAGCGACCAAAGCAGTCCCGATATCCACAA
>CAZEQO010000127.1:2010-5736 GCA_964514365.1 uncultured Robiginitalea sp.
GTTCCGAAAGGGTCGATGTGGTCCTTCGGGTTCAGGGTAAGACGCCCCTGGGACTCGGCGGTGTGGTCGCCCAACCGTCGGGCCACCCAGCCATGGGCGAACTCGTGAAAGGTCAGGGCCATGAACAGCGCCAGCACTTTGAGCAGGATCAATCCGATATCCACAATCAGGTGTTCGCTTTGAATATCCGGGTATTGGGGGGCAATTTCGCGAAAGACCTGGTGAAACAGACCGTCGGTTTGCTTCATAATATTATCCTTGGTCATACAGGTCACCTTTTTTCGCCCCTGGTTTTTGGCGTATTCAAAGGCATACCGAATGATTCGCTCACAACCCGGGCGGGTGATTAGTTTTAAACACTGTACAACCTCGTCCGTTTGCCTGTGCTCAATTCCGGCGTAGAGATCCTCCTCGTTTTCCCGAATAATCACTACATCCATATCCGGATGGCGGGTGTCGACAAAGGGATAATAACTGTTGCAGGGCCGTACATTGGCATAAAGCCCCAGGGTTTTCCTAAGGGTAACGTTCAGGCTTTTATACCCACCGCCCTGAGGGGTGGTGATCGGGCCCTTAAAAAATATTTTGTTCTTTCGAACTGTGTCCCAGGCGGAATCCGATATGCCGGTTGTTACGCCTGAAGTATAGACTTTCTCACCGACCTCAATAGTGTCAATGTCGAGCTGGGCCCCGGCGGCATCCAGAATGCGGAGCGTGGCTTCCATGATCTCCGGACCGATCCCGTCCCCGTAGGAAACGGTAATTGCAGTTTTGACATTCGAGGCTTTTGCACTATTGGCTTTCGGCCGATTAGAAATCTGAGTGTTTGAATTCATAGGGTTCGTTTCTGGTTTACAGGGCAAATATCTGTGGAATTATCCATATATTTTTATTTATGTTTTTAATTAGAAACATTAATAATATTAATGAATATAAAGACAACAGGATTCCTGAGGAATTGTACGGGCTTCCTGCTTATATGGGTTTTGAAAGGGAAATTATTAGTACCTTTTACCCTGCTAAGTACAGTGAGATATACCTCAAGACAGGTCTTTCGCTGACAACAACCTCCGCAATATGGAATTAAACATCATAGAGAAACTGGCGGTAATCAAGGCGGTCGACGAAGTGATCCGCATGGATGATATGCTCGATGTCGGGGAGCTGGACTATATCAGCCAACTCGCAGAAGTAATGAATTTTGATGCGGAGCTCCTCATTCAGGCCCGGGAAGTGGAGGCTATAGAGGCCATTGCGGTAATCCAGGTGATGCCTGAATCAAAAAAAGCATTTTTGACGCGAAGCATGACTGAAGCCGCTAATGCGGATGGAGTGGTCGACGAAGCTGAAATGCAGTTTATATTTCGCGTAATGGCTGCGGCGGGAATTTCCTCCGGGGATTAAACGATCTATGACGGATATGCTGCGATGAATGACTCATCAGATGGGGAAATATAAAGGGTTGCTTTAGAAATCAATACTTTTAGAGCGGGAATTGTTAACTATGAGGTTTCAAATGCGCATAGAACAAACGCGACGCAGGGCGGGACATAATCTGATCCTGCTACTCTTGCTGGTTTTAATCAGCCCGGCAGCGTTTGGTCAGATCGGGGAAGTCAAGACTGAAGACCGCGTGATTGTCGGTTCCTCAGGGGATCCTCAGATCACCTTGCCCTATCTCGAGTTTATCCGGATTTCCGACAAACCGGGATATTACAAATTGTGGTACAAGGATGAGGTGCATTCCCGGGATAAGATCAAATCCCTCGATTTTTATGCCTCTGAAATGGAATTGAACTATCTCTACCACGTCTTTAAGGATGGTTTCAGCACTGTAAAACAGCGCCTAAGTGTTGGGGAAGGATTGGTCCAGACCATGCGCCCGGGCCGCGTGGGTGAACCGATGAAAGTGACCATATTCTATGAGAACGGATCCCAGGGAGCCTTCTACCTTAAAGAGTCTGAATTGGAGCGAATGTTGGGCAGTTATAAAACTGTGCCTTCGGAATAAATCCTAACCGCGGAATCCATTATCTGACTTTTTTTCGTCAAAACGCCGTAATTTTGCCCAAAGCCTAATCGATGAAATTCAAAACCCTCTTACCCGCCCTGCTGCTTACCCTCTTTGTCGCCTTCACTTCTTGTAAGGGTGAAAAGAAAACTGAAACTGCACCTTCTCAAACCGAAGTCCAGTCTGAAGAAACCACCGACGATTTATCTGCCGAGGTGCGTTATCAATGTCCTATGGACTGCGAGCATGGCAAAACGTATGACGCCGAGGGGAAATGCCCGGTCTGTAAAATGGACCTGAAGCCCGTTTCCAAAGAAACCTCCATGGCCACCTGTAAGATGCGCGCTGGTGGCGAATGTACCTGTAAAAAGGAGAATTGTGCCTGCGAGAACTGCCCGAAGCATTCCAAAAGTTGAAGGTTTTTCTGAATAATACCTTCGTGAATTCCTTTTGTGTTCGGAGTACCCCGTGCGATTTTAGCTTTCCCCAAATTGACCTATGTCATAAAATAGGGGAAAGGCGTATTCTATTTTTGAAGCGTGAAAGGTTTTACCCTTATTTTTCTGGCCCTTTGGATGACCTTTAGGCCACTTTGGCCGTTGGCCATGTATATCGTGAATTACGATTATATCGCCAATGTACTTTGTGAAAACAAGGATATTCCGGAAATGAAGTGCAATGGCAAGTGTTACCTTTCCAAAATGATTGCCCGCGATCGTGAGCAGACTAAAGAAAATCCCTTTGAAACCTCAGTGCTCAAAGTCGATCAGATTCCTATCCTGGTGCTGGAACTCCATTCCTTTCACTTTTTATCAAATACATCAGAGGCAACAGAAAATAAACCTCAGGATCAGACGAAAGAACTGATCGACCTGTTGCTCGTCTTTGAAACCACCGAACCCCCAGAGGTGCATGCTGTAAATTCCAATGCCTGAACCGGGAGTTTATCGAACTTTCGGCAGCATCGACATTCTTACTATTTCACAGCATTAAATTTTATACTATGAATGCCCAATTTAAAAGGCAAAGCATGCTTTGTGCGCTTTTGTTTTTCACAGCACTGTCCTACGCACAAACCCATCGGACCCTCAAACTGGCAGATAAACAAACCCGTCTTCCAATTGCCAATGCCACATTTGCATACGGAGATCAGCAGGGGGTATCAGACCCGGATGGGAGGATCTATTTTGTGCCCAATGCGGAGTCAACATTAATGATATCACACCTGAATTACGGACAGGTGACTTTTGACAACTCCACGGTTCAAACCCTTGAGGAAGGGGGTATACTATACCTTTCCGAAATCCCCGTAGACCTGCAACCGGTGACCGTCCTGGCCCTTCGGCCAAAAGGCGGTCCTGAAACTCGTTTGAAACTCGACTACCAGGAATACCTCGCCCACGATGCCGCGGCCATCCTGATGCAGGACCCGGCTATAGGAGGTATCCGAAAAGGCGGGAATTACGGTTTTGATCCCGTTTTCAGGGGGTTTAAATACGATCAGATCAATGTGGTTCTCAACGGGGCGCAAGGGGCAACGGCCGCCTGTCCCAACCGGATGGATCCACCGACGAGCCAGATGGCTCCGAACATGATAGACCGGATCGAAATCCTGAAAGGGCCGCACGCCCTGAGATATGGAGTGGGGCTTGGGGCAACGATGAATTTTGTCCCGGCCGAATTGCAGTTTTCCGAATCCCCCGATGTATACGGGC
>CAZEQO010000127.1:5746-6971 GCA_964514365.1 uncultured Robiginitalea sp.
CCAAGATTTTTGATATCATTGTAGATATCAAATTTAATGTTGGTTAAATCCAACATAATCATATGGATTCCCGAAGTTATCTGTTTTCCGCAATGAGGGACAGCTGGGTTTTAGCGGAAATCTTTACGATGCTTCATTTTTTGGGTCCTGGTCCCAGGGTGGGGATTATACCTCCGGAGCCGGGCAAACGATTCAGGCTGATTTTAAAAGGGGTAGTTTTGGCACCCAACTGGGTTTTAAAGTATCCCCATCTGACCAGATACGGCTTTCAATTATTTATAATTTGGCGAGAGACGCCGACTTTCCCGCCCTGGCCATGGATTTAAGGGAAGATGACACCTGGTTGGTGAACGCGAGGTACGACAAAGAGATAAAACGGGAGCATCTCAAGTCATGGAATACCACTGTCTATGGCTCCTTCGTCAACCACCTTATGGATAACCTGTTGAAGCCCCTGGATCCCAGGATGCTCAATGCCAGTACCGATGCGACTACCTTTAATTACGGCCTGCGCTCCGAAACTATTTGGAGTTTTTCCCAGGATAAATTCTACGCCGGGTTGGACTTCAGGAATGAAGGGGCCGAAGGAACCCGAACACGGGAGTTTCTAATGGGACCCAACCAGGGAACGGTATTTACGGATAATGTCTGGCAGGATGGAAATATTCTCAAAGGCAGTGTGTTTGCCGAATATCGGCTTCTACGAACCCGGTGGAATTATATTTTTTCGACCCGTCTGGAATTGAATTCGGGCCAGATAGACGATCCTGCTCCTGAATTCCAGGATATCAACGGAGACGGTAGTGTAACCCAGTTTAACCCCAGTATCAGTATAGGGGCCAAAAGGCTTTTCGATTCGGGAATGAGCCTGGGTGTTTGGTTTGGCAGGGCAGTGCGCAGTGGCGGCCTCGCAGAAAGATATATCAATTATTTCCCGATAGGACAAGATCCCTATGAAATGCTGGGGAATCCCTTGCTGGATCCTGAGGTGAACTATCAACTCGACCTGACGTACAACCTTCAATTGAACAATATGGAGTTGGGTGCGGATATTTTTGCGGGATACCTCACGGATTTTATCTCCTCTGTCATCGATCCGGATCTGGAACCAAGGCTACCAATGAGCCCCGGTGTGAGAAGGTACATCAATATCGAGGAGGCTTTTAAAGCCGGTTTTGAAGTCTATTGGACCCAAAGCATTTTTCAAACCCTGCAGTATCAGCTG
>CAZEQO010000127.1:6981-7450 GCA_964514365.1 uncultured Robiginitalea sp.
TCAGGATATTGAGGCGGTAGATGTACCGGGCAAGGAAGGATTTAAGCTTACAGGGCAGATGGGCAAGGTCATGCAGGAATCAGCCGGAATTGCCTACACCTTTGCCCAGGACATCGAACGGGACGAACCCCTTCCCGAGATTGCACCTCTGGATCTGCGCTATTCACTTTCAGGTAGTTTTATAGAGGGAAAGCTCAGGCCGGAGGTCACTTTTAGACATGTACTGAGGCAGGCGAGGATTTCTGAGGAATTCGGCGAAACCGAGACGCCTTCGTTCTCACTTTTAAATGCCAGCTTAACCTACCAGTTAACCGAAATCACCCGGGTGAATCTTGGCGTCAACAATTTGTTTGATGAAAATTATTACGAACATTTAAACCGGTCGGTGAGAGGCAGTGCTTCCCCTATTTTTGAGCCGGGTCGGAATTTCTTTGCCTCAGTCAATTTTGTGTTTTAGGGCTGCAAGAGG
>CAZEQO010000127.1:7492-8018 GCA_964514365.1 uncultured Robiginitalea sp.
CATTGTCCATCACCTGAACCCCTTCCAGGAGGTCTTCAGCTTCTATGTCGTGGGCCATCATACAATGGGGGCAGGCTCTTACCACGCCTCCATCTGCCATCAGATCCATGAGCACTTGTTGCAGGTTTTCATCGTGAAACTCAAGGGCATCCGCCGCGTCCCCCATTAGTTTTACCCCATGCACATTTAGAAAGACCATCACCTCTTGTCCATTTTTTCGAACGTTCTGAGCCAGGTGCAATCCCATTAAACTGCTGTGGGGGTCTTCCACCGGATCGCTGATCAGGTTGATGATGAGTTCGGCGGGAGCCTCCACGGCTTTTTCATCCGCAGTCTCCACTGCGGTTATATCTGTGAGTTCTTTGGTTTGTTGTTCGCAGGAAGCGAAGACCAATAGCAGTGCGCACATCGCACCGAATGATTGTAGGGTTTTCATAGGTACTTGATTTATATGATCCATAAAGAATTAAAGTACAAGACTATGAATTTGCCTTATCCGGTTCAATGATGTCCGTCAGTTTGGGAA
>CAZEQO010000128.1:0-7926 GCA_964514365.1 uncultured Robiginitalea sp.
GCTTTCATTCCCGAGGCACATACCTTATTGACGGTAGTACAGGGAACGGTATCCGGTATCCCGGCCCCGATAGCGGCCTGGCGTGCCGGAGCCTGTCCACAACCCGCCTGCACCACATGGCCCATGAGTACTTCTTCGACCTTTGAAACGTCCAGTCCGATTTTGTCCAGTGCTGCCTTAATGGCGGTAGCCCCGAGGACGGGGGCTGGCACGGAGGAAAGGGCTCCCATAAAACTGCCGATGGGCGTGCGCACTGCGGAAACGATTACAACCTCTTTCATTTATGTCGTATTTGTGACGCGAAATTAATAAATTAAAACGGATGCCTTTTCCCTTGTTGTCAAAAACCCCCGGGGATTTTCCTATTTTTGAACCCAATTCACTGAAAGATGTCTAACCGCCTGGATTCCCTCTACCGATCCCAATCCGAGATCTACAAATACATCCTGTATTTTGCGAGTGTTGCCTGTATCGTTTTTTTCTTTCCCAGGGGAGGGCAGTTCAAATACGAATTCCAAAAGGGAAAACCCTGGCAATACGAAAATCTATATGCCCCCTTTGACTTTTCGATTCGCAAAACCCAGGCGGATATCGAGGCCGAACAAAATGCGATTCAAAAAGACCAGGTACCTTACTACCGGTTTGATACTTCTGTAGCTGAGCGTGCTTTTGACTCCTATGACACCCTGTTTCCCGAGGTCTTTAAGGAGGGCGATTTCTCCACCAGGGGCTATAATTACATGCTCAGGACGGGTGTCCAAATCCTGGACAGTATCTACACCACTGGGGTTGCCACGGCTGAAGAACACCCCTCCCAAAGCGATATCTACCTGGTGCGCAATAATGAGGCCCGCAGGCTACCCGGGGCACTGGTGCACTATGCGGATTCCCTGGAATCACTTATCCGGAATATAGCCGGAAGGCAGGGACTCGACAGGTATTCGGAAGATTATGTAAACCTCATTACCCGTGTGGTGCAGCCCAATGTAAGTTCGGACAGGGAACTCACCCAAAAGGAGATACAAAACAAACTGGCCAATATTTCAACCACCCGGGGGAATGTAGATGAGGGCAAACTGATCATTGCCAAGGGGGAGGTGGTCGAGTCTGAAAACCTCAAAATCCTCGAGTCGCTCAAATCCGAATACGAATCGGAACTCTGGGCGGCAAGCAACTCCTATTTTATCCTGGCCGGGTATACGATACTCGTAGCCCTGGTACTCATGATGCTCCTGTTGTTTTTGAAGAAATACCGCCCTGAGGTCTATCGCAACAATGTGAATGTGACCTTTATTTTCTTCAATATCCTGGTGGTGGTTTTCCTGACTACCCTGATCGTAAAATATAATGCCGGACTGGTCTATGTAGTCCCACTTTGTATACTTCCGCTGATCCTGAAGACTTTTTTTGACGCCCGCCTGGGGTTGTTTGTACATGTACTGACGGTACTGATCCTGGGCTTTGTGGTGCCCAATAGTTTTGAATATATCTTCCTGCAGATTGTGGCCGGTATCGTGACGATCCTCACGATTTCGGAATTGTATAAACGCGCCAATCTATTTATTTCCGTGGGGCAGATTACCCTGATCTATATCATCGGCTATTTTGCGTTTCATATCATCCACGAGGGGAATCTGGAGAACGTAGTCTGGTTGAATTTTGGATTTTTCCTGCTCAACGGGATGATCACCCTTTTTGCCCAGCCCCTGATCTACATCTACGAAAAGATGTTCGGTATGGTATCCGACGTATCGCTGTTGGAGCTGTCGGACACCAATTCGAAGTTGCTTAAAGAACTTTCCAATAAGGCCGCGGGAACCTTTAACCATTCCCTTCAGGTGGCCAACCTGGCCGAGGCCGCGGCCAATGAGATAGGGGCCAATGCCATGCTCGTGCGGGTAGGGGCACTGTATCACGATATCGGCAAGATGAACGACCCGACCTATTTTACGGAAAACCAGACGACCAATAGCAATCCCCACGATGATCTGGACCCTGAAAAGAGTGCGGACATTATTATCCGGCACGTCATAGAAGGGATCGAAATGGCCCGGAAGAATAAGCTCCCGGACCGGGTGATCGACTTTATCCGTACCCATCACGGAACCACCCTGGTGTACTACTTCTACAAGAAATCCATGGAAGAACATCCTGAAGATACTAAGGAGGAAGACTTCCGGTATCCCGGGCCGACGCCATTCTCAAAGGAAACCGCCATTCTGATGATGTCCGACGCCGTGGAGGCGGCTTCCAAAAGCCTGGTAAACCCTACCTATCCGATGATCGACTCTTTCGTAGAGCGCATCATAGACGGCCAAATGCAGGCCGGCCAATTCCTAAATGCCGACATTACTTTTAAGGATATTGAGGCGATAAAAAAGGTTTTGAAGCAGCGACTGACTAATATCTACCACCTGCGTGTGGAATATCCCGAGTAAATTTCAGACTGCCACCATCCTATTTCCTGTCTTATTTCGGCACTACAATTCCTTTTTTTTTGCAGTAAGGCATCAACAAGAAATCGTTTTTTTAGACGTTCCCCAAGCCCGTATATCCCTTGTAAAGTCCTGTTCTTTTGGAGTTAAGCATTGTGATAGAACTGTTAAATCGGTACTAAATGGATTGGAAATTAAACATTCAGGGCTTATTTTTAAGAAGACCACATAAAGCCATTCCCTATGAAAAAGAATCTGCTTCTCCTCGCCACAGCCTTTGGCATATCTGTCTTGTCATTTGCCCAGGGAGATAGCCAGGCTCCTGAATTTAGTGATTTTGCAACTGCTGAAATGGTTTTTCAGGACCGGACTGTTACCGATTCCCTGTCGGTATGGGAAGAGCGGGTCTACCTGCATATGGACCGGGAACAGGCCGAGGCCGGAGAAGCTATATTTTTCAAAGCCTATGTGTATAACGGTCCCACCCAAAAACGCTTTAGCCCCAGTGGGGTGCTTCGTCTGGAACTCAGGGATTCCGAAAACGCCCTGGTCAGTACCCAGTACCATCCGGTGGAACAAGGTGCCGGGCAAGGTGTTTTAAAACTTCCGAAAAAATTAAAAGACGGCTCCTATGAAGTATTGGCCTATACCCGCTGGATGAAGAATTATGGAGAGCAGCAGTTCTATCGTAAAACCATTCAGGTAGGGGAGGATCCGGAAGTGCAGGGTACCGGGGAAAACCTCGGCGAGGGCCGCCTGGAATTCTATCCCGAAGGGGGACGTCTCCTGGCCGGGATCTCCAACCGCTTGGTTTTAACTTCGCGATCTCCGGATGGTTCATCTGGCTCCGTAGAGGGCAGTATTGTAGATGGAATGGGCCAGAAGGTTGCAGAGGTGCAGTCCTATGCCAAAGGCTATGGGTTGGCGATCTTTCAACCCGAGGCAGGCAAAACCTATTCCTTCAAACCTGCAGAAGGGTCGGCCAGCGCACTTCCTGAGATATCGCATGAAGGGTATGCACTCCACGTAAATACCCTCTCCCCGGAAAGAATACGGATTGAAGTGCGGGCCACGGAATCCATGGAAGGCGCCCCTGTGGTTTTAGAGGGTAAGAAAGATGGTATGTCTTATTTTGTGCACGTCCTGGAGTTTGAAGAGGGAAAAGCCGCCCTGGATATTTCCAAGGAAGCCTTGCCGCAGGGTCTGATGACCTTCTCTCTCACAGGAATGGACCAGGTGGCCTGGGCCCGGCGTCCGGTATGGATCGATTCCAGGGAACAGCTGACGATTGAGGCCCGGCCTTTGAATTCCAAACGCTTGAAGGATGGAGAGGTCGCTTTTCGGATCAAGGTTACTGATGCAGAGGGCAACCCGGTTCAGACGGACCTCTCGGCCGCCGTAAAGACCCAATCCCCGCAATCCCATTGGGGCATAGAACACTATTTAAAGCCTATAGCTATCGAGGCGGCACTCCCGGATGAGCGGAGCCTCCGATTTCTGGAAGATCTCAAAGCCCAAAGCTTGGCATCAGAAAGCCTGGAGAAGGAGCTCCCCTCTGAGATTCGGTATCCGGTAGAACGCAGCCTGGAGCTTCACGGTACGGTCTATGACCTGGATAACCAACTATTGCCAAAGACAAAGATCCAGATGCTGGCTTCCTCAGATTCAGACCTGGTCATTCGCGAACTGGAAACGGATGCCGCCGGGGTGCTGCACGTAAAAGGTATCGATGTGACCGGGGAGACGAGATTTATTTTCAGAACCAAAGGTGAAGAACAGAAGGAGCGCTTGGTGAAGTTGCTGCCGATTGAGGAGCCTTCTAAGTCCAACCGCCCTGGAACAGAACGAACTTCTGCAGGAAACGAACTTGCGGAGAGTAAAATCTACCGGAGGACCCAACGCAAAAAAGAATTTGTGGAATCGACGACTCCGGTCCCTTTCGATACCACAGGAATCATAAAATTGAAAGAGGCTACAGTTGTTGACAAGCGTAAACAAGAGCAGGAAGGCGTCCCCAGCCTGTATGGGATACAGCCCAATCTTTTTGATGTGGTGTATCAGGATCTGGAAAAACCTGTACCTATGGAACGGCTGGTTCTAAAAATACCCGGAGTACAGGTTCAATGGACCGGAGGAGGTACGTTGCCAGTAGTCTATCACAACCGAAGGGGTGGAGGTCGAATCCTATGGGTGGTGGATGGTCAAATTATTCGATTTGACGACCCAGCATATTCTCCTCTTACTTTTATTACCCCACTGGATATCCTGCGAATCGAATTCATTATAGATTCAGGACAGGCGGCAGTGTTTGGGGTACAAGCCCCTACTGGGGTATTATTGGTCTACACCCGAAGCGGCAATTTTCTGGACTACGTCAACCGAAAAGAAGGCGGACTCAATTTTAAAGGGTATGAACCTGCCCCTGACTTTGAAACCTACATGGCCGAACGGGAAATGGACCGGAAGCTCAGAAAAGCCGAGCTCCCTACGCTTTACTGGAACCCATCCCTGGAAACAGATAAAAATGGGGAGGCCGTGATTCGGTTCCAGAATCCCCAGAGTTTTGAACAGTTGAATTTGTTTATCGAAACCCTGACCCCGGACGGGAAAGTGGGTTCGTATCGAAAGACTTTTTAAATCCGGCTAACATTTCAGCCTGCTTATTGCAGTTCAGGTTTGAATATTAACCGAAGTCATAAGTTAGAATACCGAAGTGTACGCCGGACAGGCGAGGAAATGCATAGCCTAATACGATAGTAATACTATTAAAAAGACAAAATACACTATTAAAATAAAATGCCATGAAAAAGCTTAAAAACATTGTACTTGTGTTCGTTGTTTTGGCTTGCCTTTCGGCTACCGCCCAATTCAGAGGACCCAAGCAGCCTGAGTTAGCGGGAATTTTTGAAGGGGAGCGAGTGGGAAACATTCAAATCAACCAAATGGATTCCCTGATCACATGGCAGGAACGCGTGCTGCTCCACCTGGACAAAACGACGATTGACCAAAACAGTCCGCTGTTCTTTAAAGGTTATGTGCTCACCGGCCCCAACCGGGTGCGGGCTACCCTCAGCCAGGTGCTTAAAGTGGACCTGGTTCGCAAAGAGGACAGTTCGGTCGTGGGATCTCAGTACTATAAAATTGAAAACGGGACGACCGGGGGAGCGATACACCTTCCGGAAAAAACAGAGGTGGGGAGTTATGAACTCCGCGCCTATACGCGATGGATGCAGAATTACGGGGAGGGAGCTTATTTTACCAAAGAACTCAATATTGTAGATGGTAGAAAACGCAATCGTTCAGGCTGGGTCGGGACATCGGCCTCCCAAAATAGCCAGGACCTCAAAGTGCACTTTTATCCCGAAGGCGGCCGCCTTATTGCGGGTCTGGAGAATCGGTTGCTCATAAAGGCAACAGGTGAAAGTGGTAAACCCGGCGTATTTGAGGGAAAAGTAGTCGATGGATCCGGAAAACAGATAAGCCCCGTTGTAGTCTTCGACAACGGTATTATGACGGCTAATTTCAACCCGGATCCCCTGGAGCACTATATGCTGGAGACATCAGATGGGAAGACTTATGACATCCCGGAGGTTGTTGATGAAGGATATGTACTGAACATAAACAACCTTGATCCGACCACGCTGAAGATACGGATACAGGCGACCCCGGAAATGATCTCAAAGGAGGTGCGGCTCAAGGGTGAGATGAATGGGATTACCTATTTCGAAAAGGAACTGGACCTGGAAGCGCCTGATGTAACGCTTGAAATTCCCAGGAGAGGAATACCTTTTGGGATTATGATTGTTTCCCTGGTCGATGCTGAAGCGTCTATTTGGACCCAGCGACCGGTCTTTATGGATCCCAACAACACTCTGAACATCGCATTTACCCCTCTAAATGAAGGGGCCCAGGCAGAGGAGCGCGCTTACAAAGTGCGTGTTACAAATACAGCGGGCAGTCCTGTACAGACAACCCTGGCCCTCAGCGCAACACATGTAGCGGGAGAAGAAGGTATCGTTCGGGAGGCCCCGGATGTGGACTTTCTCTGGGAACTTCACGGAGCCGACCTGTCCGGGTGGAGTACGGTCCGAACGGATCGTTTTATCAAAGACCTCGAGTTATTGACCTCGGGGGCCGGGGAGGAAGGAATGGGCCCCAGGATCCCCGAAAGCATTGTTTATCCCTTTCAAAAGGGCCTGGATTTAATTGGCTATGCCTATGATCTGAATAACCGCCTCTTGCGCAATGCGAACGTACAGTTGTTAATCCAAACGGAGGAGGATGCGATCATTATGGAATTGCGGACTGATAGCTCAGGCCGGCTTGAAGTAAACAACCTCCAGCTGACAGGTGAAACTGAACTGATCTTCCGGACAGAGGGTGAAGACACTTCAACACGGCTGGTTAAAGTAATCCCGGTGCAGGAAGACTATGATGAAAATCTCAAACGCAAAGCCGTATTGGCCTTTGCCAAACAACAAAATCGGGAAACTATTGAATCCTCCCCCCTGGAGCCTTTGGATTCCGAGGGCCTTATTGAATTAAATTCGGTAGAGGTGTTCGACCAGAAAATCGAAAGGCCGCGTGCGATGCCCCCGACCTATGGGCTGGAGGCGACTAAATTCCGTACCGCGGTACAGGATATTGAAAGGCCGCGTTTTATGTTTCAACTCTTTGCTGAAATCCCTGGAATTACCGTTACCGGGGGAAGTGCAGATGCACCTTCCATTACGGTGAATAGTAGCAATTGGAATGCCTCGGGAGCCCCGAATTCTTTTGGTTCGGTTCTGGATCAATCCGGACCTTTATGGGTGATCGATGGGTTTATCTGGGGGAATTCCCCGGGAGTGGACCCTACCATGGGACTGGATGCCTGGAGCATCGACCGCATAGAATATCTGCGACCGGCTGAGGGGGGGATATACGGAAGTAGGGCAGGTCGTGGGGTTATTATGGTCTATACCCGCAACGGCTCTGACCTGGAATTTATCAATCGGAAAGAAGGGCGGCTGTATTTTCAGGGTTACAACGAAACCCCGGACTTTGAATCCTATTCGGCTATGGTGGCTAAAAAGGCCAAAAAATTTATCGATAAGCCCACCACGGTTTATTGGAACCCCCAGATCGAGACCGATGAAAATGGGGAAGCCATCGTCCGGTTCAAATTGCCTTTCGAAACGCATAAGTTAAAAATCAAAGCTTCGGCCATTACGGCCCAGGGGGAGATTGCGAGTTCACAGCAGTATTTAGAATAGAATGTTTTGCCCCTGTGAACTGGCCATTACAGCATGCATATCGGCATTCAAAATGGTCAAATTGGCAATTGCAAACATCTTGTCAAAAAACCCATTAAAATAGTTGCTTCCCTTGGAATGAAAAACTACATTTGCCACCGCAATTAAAGGGATTAATTCCCGAAATGTTCATAACATATTTATTGGAGAGGTGCCGGAGTGGTAACGGAGCAGATTGCTAATCTGTCGACGGGTAA
>CAZEQO010000129.1:0-7678 GCA_964514365.1 uncultured Robiginitalea sp.
CCCAACTTTTTCGTACTTTGAACAGGTTACAGACCCACTCATGCTCCGCTTCTTCTTCCAAATCCGTGAAAAACTACTTACGGGAAATCATTTTGGCAACTACCTCTTGTAGATTGTGGGATAGATTGTACAGGTGCCTAACCCTAACAACACCATTGTACGCCCCATCATGGTAGGGGAATTTGACTTCCCGAAGGGTGCTATGATCTATATCATTACAGGACGGATGAACCTCCCTTATTTTTGAGGTCGATTCCGTAATGATACTATTATGAAAACCCTTACCCCTTTTTTGTGGACTATTCTGTTTTTCAACTTTTTCACTTTCACCTATGGTCAACAGCGTTGGTCCGCTGAACTTCGTCCCAATCTAAACTTTCCCACCGCCACTTTCGACAGGTCCGATTTATTGCCGGGCTTTGGTTTCGAAGCTGCCATAGAGTATCAGTTTATGCCCAGGTTCGGAGTTTATGCAGGATGGGGGTATAACGCCTTTACCCCCGATGACTCCGATATTGAGGGGGTTCAGCTAAGAGATGTGGATCTCACCGGTTATACCTTCGGCTTACAGTTTATTCATCCGATTCGGGGATCTTCTCTGTCCTATCTGATACGGGTTGGCGGAATTTACAGTCATATCGAAGTAGAGAACGAAGATGGGGATGTCATTGCCGACTCGGGCCATGGACTGGGTTGGGAAGTCGGGGCCGGGCTTCAGGTTGATCTGGGAAGAAAATGGTTTTTACGACCTCAACTGGGTTACCGGGCGCTGTCAAGGGATCTGGAATACGGAGGGATCACTTCCGATGTAGACTTGAAATACATTTCCCTCGGGGTGGGTATTGCCAAAAGGTTTTAGTCAGTAGCCGGGGTGAATTTTCTATATGAAGATTCTGATTTAAATTGTAAGATAAATCAACTCATCAAAGAACAATGTCCGGAAGGGGAAATCCGGAGTCCTTTTTTTAATCCGCCAGGATAAAACTGTCATTTTCTCACAGGGTCATATGACCAAATGGATAGGTTTACGTGAGATTATTGTTAAGAAACTCCATTTTACAAATGGGATTTTCACCTTTTTCATCCCTCTATGTACCCGTGTTTTCAGTCCTTTTCATTCCTTATTTAAAGCTGAATTTGAATCGTTAATAAAACTGTTGAATAGTTCTTGTCAAGCCCTTCTTTTTTAGTGGACAAAGTTTGAACTTTACACAGAAGATTAGTACACCCCTATTTTAATTGTGAGGCCAAAATTGTCTTTCCATGTAGATCGGAGGTACCTTTTGCGCTGTTTTTTTGAGAGAACGTTATATATAAATTACTGAATATCAATTTGTTAAAAGCTTAAACGATGCAGATTACCCAAGTCATTAAACGCGATTACAGCACGAGCCCCTTCGTGCTTGAAAAGATTACCAATGCCATTGAAGCGGCCATGCAGGCTGTTGGGAACGGCTCCCGCAAGGACGCAGAAATCATTTCCATGCAGGTGTATGAAAGCCTTCTGATTCGCAAAGAAACCGATCCGGAATACACCCCGACTGTGGAACAGGTACAGGATATTGTGGAGGACAAGCTCATGGGGAGTACCTTCCACGATGTAGCCAAGGCGTACATCATCTACAGGAACGAACAAACGCGCAAACGGAAATCAGATGTCTTTGAGAAACGCATCAATCTCAAGCCCTATGAGTACCCGCATCTGTACCAGTATGTAGACGCCATTCGCCATTCCTACTGGATCCACACCGAGTTTAATTTCACCAGTGATATCCAGGATTTCAAAACCCGGCTGAGCGAGGTAGAACGCAGTGCGATTAAAAACACCTTATTGGCCATTTCCCAAATTGAAGTAGCGGTTAAGACTTTCTGGGGGGATATTTACCACCGGATGCCCAAGCCCGAAATCGGGGCGGTAGGGGCCACTTTTGCGGAGAGTGAGGTACGCCACCACGATGCGTATTCCCACCTTTTGGAAATCCTGGGACTCAACCACGAATTCAATACCCTGAAAAAGAAACCGGTTATTATGAAGCGGGTCCATTATCTGGAGACTGCGCTGAAAAATGCCAAGAGCGAAGATAAAAAGGACTATGCGGAGTCTATTCTGCTTTTTTCCCTGTTTATTGAACACGTTTCACTCTTTTCCCAGTTTCTGATCATCATGGCTTTTAACAAGCATCGCAATATGCTCAAAGGGATATCCAATGCCGTTGAAGCCACTTCCAAAGAGGAACAGATCCACGGAGATTTTGGAATTGACCTGATCAAAATACTTCAGGATGAAAACCCGGAATGGTTCAGTGGGGAGTATAAAGAGATGATCCGGAAAGTATGTGCACAGGCTTATGACGCGGAAAGCGAGGTAGTGGACTGGATTTTTGAATCCGGGGAACTCGAGTTCCTTCCAAAAGCCGTGATCCAGGAGTTCATCAAGAACCGCTTCAACCAGTCTTTGGAGAGCATCGGGATTGAGAAAATATTTGAAGTCGACGAAAACCTGCTGCAGGAAACAGAGTGGTTCGACGATGAAATTATAGGCACCAAGCACGGGGATTTCTTCGTGAAAAGATCCATTAACTACAGCAAAAGAACACAAAGTATAACCAGCGAAGACCTTTTTTAACTATGAGCGAGAACACTACAACCAACTTATCTGACGATTTAAAAAAAGCAAAAACCCCCGTGGTTGAAGAATTAATCCACGCACGGAAGGAGACCTTGCAAGAGGCTAAAAATTCCGAAGAACCCGCTTTTAAATGGCTTACGGACCACAGCCGGCAATTCCTGGCTTCCGGCTACCTGCCCGAAGGGGTTACAGCCGAGGAGCGCATCCGGGAGATTGCCGACAGGGCCGAACAAATCCTGGAGATCCCGGGTTTTTCAGATAAATTTTACAAATACATGGGAGAGGGATACTTTTCGCTGGCCTCCCCGGTATGGTCTAATTTCGGAAAACGCCGCGGACTGCCCATCAGTTGTTTCGGGTCGCACATAGACGACGATATGGGAAACATCCTCTTTACGCAGTCTGAGGTTGGGATGATGTCGAAACTCGGAGGGGGGACCTCCGGATACTTCGGGAAAATCCGCCATAGGGGAGCTCCTGTAAAGAACAATGGCTACGCTTCGGGTGCGGTCCATATCATGCAGCTTTTTGATAAGATGGTCGATGTGGTCAGCCAGGGTTCTGTCCGAAGGGGCCGGTTCTCTCCATATTTGCCCATTGAGCACTCAGATATTCATGAGTTTTTGGAAATTGGAACCGAAGGGAACAGCATTCAACAATTGACGCACGGGGTAACCGTGGGTGATGAATGGATGCAGGAAATGATCGATGGAGATACCGAAAAGCGGGAGATATGGGCTAAAGTCCTCCAGCGCCGCGGAGAAATGGGCTACCCGTATATCTTTTTCAGGGATCACGCCAATAACGGGGCCCCTGCGGTGTATCGGGAAAATAAGCATAAGATCCACGCGAGTAACCTGTGTACGGAGATTATGTTGCCTTCTAACGAGAAATGGTCCTTTGTCTGCGTTCTGTCTTCAATAAACCTCTTGAACTACGACAAATGGAAGAACACCGATGCCGTGGAGACCATGGTTTGCTTCCTGGATGCCGTCCTGAGTGAGTTTATAGAAAAACTGGAGAGTTATCGGGATTCCGAGGACCTGGAAGATCGTCAGACCTTTATGTTTATGGAACGGGCCTACAATTTCGCCAGAGACAACCGGGCTCTGGGTCTGGGTGCTTTGGGATGGCACTCCCTGCTGCAATCCAAAAGGCTGGCTTTTGACAGCCAGGAGGCCTATGATTTGAACAGTGAAGTTTTCAAAACAATTAAAGAAAGGTCTTACAAGGCTTCTGAAGATCTGGCCAAGCGTTTTGGGGAGCCCGCAGTCCTGAAGGGATATGGAAGGCGGAATGCCACTTTGAATGCCATCGCTCCAACCACATCGTCGGCTTTTATCCTGGGACAGGTTTCCCAGGGGATTGAACCGATCTGGTCGAATATTTACGTCAAGGATATCGCGAAGATCAAAACGACCATCAAGAATCCGTTCCTGATGGAAATGCTGGAGGAAAAAGGGCAAAACACCCCGGAAGTATGGAGGAGTATTCGCGATATGGATGGTTCCGTGCAACACCTGGATTTCCTCACCGAACAGGAGAAGGATGTCTTCCGGACGTATGCAGAAATCGATCAGCTGGCTATTATTTACCAGGCAGCTAACCGTCAAAACCACATCGATCAGGGACAATCTGTTAATATTCTGGTACACCCGGATACCCCGGTAAAGGAGATTAATAAGGTACATGTCTCGGCCTGGAAACTGGGGCTGAAATCCCTGTATTACCAGCACAGTATGAATGCAGCACAAAAATTCCGTCAGAAGAAGGATTGTGTGAGTTGTGAAGCTTAACCTGCGGGCCTTTTGAGGTCTTTGAAGAGAATAGCCGGACAATGAATGTCCGGCTTTTTTGTTGCAGTCTCATGGTCTTTTTACTACATTCAACAGACGGGCAGAACTGGGGGTATTCCCTGGAAAGCCGTAAACTGTATAACTATGCAGTCCATAAAAACCCACGAAATCCGTTGGTTTTACAAAGAGCCCCTTGAGTACTTAAGCACGTTTTTTGAGCAACTCCCACAGGGAGCTGCAACCTTTGAGGAGCGGACCGACGCATACCTGATCCCGGTCCTCGAAAAAGGGGTTGGCATTAAAATACGAGCGAATCGAGTTGAGGTTAAATCGAGAACAGGGAACCCGGTTCCTTCAGAAATAGCCCCCGGCCTGAAAGGGTATCGGGAGACCTGGGTAAAGTACGGCTTTATCCTCCAGGCCGATCAGAGGTCAGATTTTAACCCGGCTGAAATACCCGGGGACTGGATGGAGGTTTACAAAGAGCGCCGGGCTACCCTGGTTGAGGTTTCCCAGGGGAATTGGAATTTTCACCCTATCGGAACAGATCCGACCAACAGGGTACAATTGGAATACACCCGTGTTCGAATCCAAAACCGGTTTTGGTACACCTTTGGACTGGAATGGCCCGCAGAAACCCCTGTGGAAATTCCTGCGCCTTTTTTTTCCGGGATACTACCTTCGGAAAGCCTGCAACGGCAAGAGTCCATGAGTTACCCGTCTTTTCTCCATCAGCGGGTTGTGCCCTAAGTTATTCTGTCACCAGTTTAAAACGTGCTAAGGGCGCCATACGGGCTTTATTCAGGCTCAATACACCATCGGCAACCGTGTAGTTGTCCACAGTATTGATAACTTCATTAAATCGGTCGGCGATTTCCATGTCCGGGCAAGCCATCATCGTTGAGGCCATTCCCCTGCCAAAGGAAAGCCGATTCCCCTCCAGGATTTCGTAGCTACCCATTACACGATTACAACTGTCGGAGCCAGCCACGCGACCGGAGGTACTGTCGAAGGTGAGGAAAGCCTGGCGGTTTTCATCTTCAAAGGTGATTTCTTGACCCATCAATTCTGTCAACACCCATTTTTTATTTTCCAACATAGGGTCGGTTTTGTTTTTCATCAAGGTATAGTTTTCTGCCAGATCTCCTGTTATCCGGTTTCCCTCCCGATCCAGGTGAAACAGCATATTCTCCCCTACCTGGTACTGTTGGGTTCCCCCGTCCTCAAGGGCTAAAGTAACGGCAGAGCCGGCATCGTTCCAGGTAAAATTTCCTTTATCTGAACGGGTTTCCCCGTCTTTTCCCAAATAGGTGGTACGCCGCTCAAAGCTTCCATCTTCCCTCAGGGTAAGTTCGGTCTGAATTCCCTCGCAATCCGCGCAGGGTATGGTGCCTTTGTAGATTCCATTCCAGTCTACAGAAATTTGGCTGTTATGGCCATCTCCAGTAAACTCAGTTGCCGGTGCTTCTTCCGCTTCCGAAGTTTGGGAAGCCTCCGGATTCGGATTTTCAGAGGCTTTGGGCTTGCAGGAAGTAAATCCGATAAGGAGTACACTACAACTTAAAACGGCAAGGTTAAAAATACTTTTCATCACAACGTCGGTTTAGGATTAATATCTTTGGAAAGCTATTTTTTCATGGCTCCCGGGGAAATACAGGGATAGATTAAAAGTAATTATAAATCTGGTATTTTTTCGTCCACAGAAACTAAGATGTACCTGATAGAACTGGCATCAGCCGGAATGTTTTCGGGGTCGCGTTTTTCCTCCCGTACTTTAATGCGGTACAAATAGCCGGGCTCGTAGCTGAATCCTTCAATTTCCGAATAAAAGAGCTGCCAGTCGGCAGATTCTGATTGGCGTACCTCAAGGCACTCCATTGGGCTTACCCCTTCACAGGGCACCCGTGAACTGTTTATCCAATACGTAATTCCCCGAGCCCCGGTTTCAGAGTTCGGGGACTTGCAGGAAGTCGCTGTAAGAAAAAGTATAAAAAGCCCTACCCCCGAAAGTTTAAAAATTTTTGATCTCATCTTTCAAAAGTAATACTTATCGGTTTTAGTCCGCCGCGCCTATTCGCAAAACAGCCGTTGCAAGGTGGTATTTGAACGATCGAAACCACACATTACCGATAGAAGGAGAATTCCTACAAGTCCCTGTTTTACTATAGTTCATCGATGAAATACATCGTGGATATATCCTTACCTGTTTTCCGTGTCATTCGTCGACGGGTAGGGTGGAAAATTTGGATTCGCCATAGTTTTGGGGTGAATCCAAATCAGAAAACCATGAGTACGTTTACCCTTATAAAAGACATTTATATCAATGCATTCCGGAATATTGGCAATTTTATAGTCAAGCGCTATTTCAAGGCCTTTTCCATCTTCAGTTTTATCATGTTTTTGATTGTGCTTTACGCCTTTATTTACAGGGTGTATACCGGGTTTCCTTTCGAATAGGTTCTCCGGGCATACCCTCACTAAAGGGTATCTTGTCTGAATTTATTATCTTGGAAGGAGTTTGGAAGTAATATATACTCCCAATACCCAACCAAAAATATATACAGACATGAAAAAGGTCATACCACTAGTCCTATTACTACTCATTTTCCTCTCTTGTAAGGGAGAGGAGTCCAAAGCGTTTGAGGCGGAAAAAAAGGCAGTCCAGACCGAACGGGAATACAAGGATGCCCTGGCAGCCATAGAAGAGGCTAATAAAATGATCAATATCCTCAACCGTGAAGGCAAATACGAAGAGGCCGGAGAGTATTTTGCGGAGGATGTCATACAACTGATTTCGGGCCAGCCGCCCATAAAAGGACGTAAAGCCTGGGTGGAGGCTCAAAAGGAAGCCGCCAAACTCGGGGACTGGAACCTGGAACTCGAAGTGCTCGACTTTCAGTTTTTAGGGGACCATGCCGTGGAGCGGGGAAGGGGTGTTCAGACCCTTGTGGCTAATGAAGACAGCCCGATTCCCTCTATGGAACTCGTTGGCAACTACCTGGTCTTTTGGAAGAAACACCCCGATGGCTGGAAAATCCAATACGACTATGTAGTCGTGGAATCCCCGGAGTAACAGTCTTCAGAACTCAAGGAATACGTTTCAGAAGTTAAGTAACCTATCGAAAGACGGGGATCTGTAGCTATGGCGGACGGGAAAGATCGAAAACAGCACTGGGAGCAAATTTACCATTCAAAACCCCTGGAAACGGTGAGTTGGCACCAGCCTGTACCTACGACATCCCTGGAACTGATA
>CAZEQO010000130.1:0-3062 GCA_964514365.1 uncultured Robiginitalea sp.
TCAGGCGGGAGCACAATGGAGCACCGAGCGAAGCGAAGGTACCCCAGTCGTGCGAGCAGGGCTGTTTTCGCGAGGCCACAGAATTCAAACTGAATCCGTACATTAGACTTAATTATCCGTCTTAAAAATGGCAAAAAATATCGTCGTTATCGGCGGGGGAATAATGGGTTTGAGTTCTGCCTATTACCTCCAAAAATCAGGGCACCAGGTCGTTGTACTGGATAAATCTGAAATGAACGGAGGAGCCTCCTACGTCAATGCAGGGTATCTGACCCCCAGCCATATCATACCTCTGGCTGCCCCGGGAATGATGGCCAAGGGGCTGAAATATATGTTTAACAGCAGCAGCCCCTTTTACCTCAAACCCCGTCTCGATCCGGATTTCTTGAAATGGGCCTGGTACTTCCACCGATCTTCCACCCGTCAGAAAGTTGAACGTGCCATTCCTGTTATAGCGAGGATCAACGTGTTGAGCAAAGCGCTCTATGAAGGGATACAGGAAAGTGGGGATCTGGGAGATTTTCAATTGGAAAAAAAAGGGCTCCTGATGCTTTTTAAATCCGAGGAATCTGGTGCAGAAGAACTGGAAGTGATGAAACGCGTCCAGGGTCTGGGCCTTGAAGCCAAAGCAGTAAACAAAGTGGAGCTCCGGGAATTACAACCCGGCTTGAATAGTGATATCCAGGGGGGCATTCACTATCAGTGCGATGCACATACCACACCTACCCAACTCATGGAGCGCTTTAAATCCTTCCTTCCACGGGCAGGGGTCGAAATTCATACCGGGACTGCCGTCACCGGGTTTAATTCCAATGGCAACACCCTTACGGGAGTACAGACGACTAAAGGTCCTTTTGAAGCAGACGAAATTGTTATGGCTTCCGGGGCCTGGAGTACCCTTTTAAGTAAAAAACTCGGGGTAAACTTACCCCTTCAGGCGGGTAAAGGGTACCGGATTGATGTGGCCAGACCAACCCCGGTTCGTATACCGGCTATACTGATGGAGGCCAAAGTCGCCATTACCCCCATGGATGGTTTTACCCGTTTGGCCGGTACCATGGAGTTTTCGGGAATCAATCACCATATTCGAAAAAATCGGGTGGAGGCTATAGCCAGGCTTACCGAACAGTACTACGACGCCTTGAAAATTGAATCTGCTGAACTTAAGAGTGCCGCCTGTGGGCTGAGACCGGTTACGCCCGACGGCCTGCCTTACATCGGCAGGGTAGGCTCGTGGAAGAATCTATGTCTGGCAACCGGTCACGCCATGATGGGATGGAGTCTCGGACCTGTTACAGGAAAACTCATCACCGAAATAATATCCGGGGACAAGCCTTCCATGGATTTGACAGCCTTCGATCCTGAACGCCGTTTTTAAAGGAGTAACAAAACCTTCGGCCAGACGATAGTACCTGAGTGCAAGGGGGTTAAATAAACAAATAAGGTTATAATCTGAATTTTAACGATTCGTAAAGGCGGGTTCCTTTAATTTTTAATATTTTTGTTTAAGTTTTAAAATGAAAAGATGAACAGCGTCAAGAAGTCCTTTGGAATCCGGGATCTGGAAAATTTAAGCGGGATTAAAGCGCACACCATCAGGATCTGGGAAAAACGATACGGACTTCTCAAACCGGAACGCACCGAGACCAACATCAGGACTTACAGCCTCCAAAGCCTCCAAAAACTCCTCAATGTTACCCTGTTGTACAACAACGGGTACAAGATTTCGAAAATTGCCGATCTTCCTGAAGGCCAGATCGCTCAGCAGGTTCGGGAGATCGTGGCCCAGAACAGCGTAAAGAGTCACGCCATCAATGCCTTTAAGCTGGCGATGATCAATTTTGACCAGTCACTTTTCCAGAAAACGTATTCCGGTCTCCTGGCGGAACGCTCGTTCCGGGAAATTTTCTGGGAGGTTTTTATGCCCCTGTTACACGAACTCGGACTCCTTTGGCAATCCGATACCATCGGGCCGGCACACGAACATTTTATTACCCACCTCATTAAACAAAAAATTTACACGAGCACTGAAAAACTCCAGTCACTGGAACCTTCCAAAACGGATAAAGTTTTTGTCTTATTCCTTCCTGAGAATGAGATTCACGAAATCGGACTGTTGTTTGTGAATTACGAATTGATCCTCAGGGGCTATAAAACGATTTACCTCGGGCAAACTATTCCCCTGGAGAGTTTGGTGGATTTAAAGAAATACTATGACGATCCGATTTTTGTTTCTTATTTTACGGTCATCCCAACTAAAGATGACCTGGGGCAATATTTCATAGATTTTCAGGAAAAACTGCATTCAGAACTCCCGAGCCAACTCTGGGTCCTGGGCAGGCAAACAGAACATGCAGCGGGAGCGGACTTACCGGAAAACATATCGCTCTACCACTCTATCGAACAATTGTTGAATCAACTGTGAACCGGCTATAGAAATCCGGCACGTGCTATGAGTAAAAAGATCGCCATAATCGGATCGGGCTTCGCCGGTCTTTCGGCCTCCTGTTATCTGGCCCAGGCGGGTTATCAGGTTACCGTGTATGAAAAAAACGAGCAACTGGGAGGCAGAGCTTCACAACTCGTTCGGGATGGGTTCACTTTCGACATGGGACCAAGTTGGTATTGGATGCCCGATATATTTGAAAAATTCTTTCAGGATTTTGGAAAAAGCAGTTCAGATTACTATCAACTGGAGAAGCTCAGCCCGGCCTATCAGATCTTTTTCGAAGACGATGTCGTAACCATTGGGGATTCGATGGAGCAAATTTGTTCCGAGTTCGAACGTATCGAACCGGGGAGTTCCAAACCCCTAAAAAAGTTTATTGACAAGGCCGCCGATAATTACGATATCGCCATCAATAAAATGGTATACAAGCCGGGTAAGTCCCCTCTTGAATTGGTCTCTGCCCAAACCATTATGCGCGTCGGGCAGTTTTTCAGTACCATTAGCAGGGATGTGCGCAAGGACTTTAAAAACCCTAAACTGATCTCTATCCTGGAGTTTCCGGTTTTATTTCTGGGCGCCAAACCCTCCAAAACCCCGTCCTTTTACAGTTTTA
>CAZEQO010000130.1:3072-7632 GCA_964514365.1 uncultured Robiginitalea sp.
TTTGTGATTGATCAACAGGGGCAGTACCTGGTGATGGATTATATCGAGGGGGATGATTTACGACAATGGATGAATAAAGAAGGGGCGATATCCGAGATTGAAGCGATCCAAATCGGGATTGAAATATGCGATGCATTGATTTATCTCCATTCTAGAGTTCCCGGTACTTTTCCTTGGGGCCAAACCTTCCAACACGCCGGCCTTCTACAGTTTTATGAATTATGCCGATTTTGGCCTGGGAACCTGGCATCCCAAAGGGGGTATGTACGAGGTAGTCAAAGCGATGACACAACTGGCCGGGTCCCTTGGGGTATCCTTCAGGACCGGGGCTGCTGTTGAAGAAATATTACTTTCAAAGGGTACTGCCAAAGGTATAAAGGTAGATGGAGAGGCCATTCTGGCGGATATAGTGCTCAGCGGCGCAGATTACCACCATACCGAGACGCTCCTTCCGAATTCGGACCGACAATACACGGAGAGTTACTGGAATTCCCGAACCTTCGCTCCTTCTTCCCTATTATTTTATGTTGGTTTTGATAAAAAAATTGAAGGGGTAAGGCATCACAACCTCTTTTTTGATACGGATTTCGACCGGCATGCCCGTGCGATTTACGATGCTCCTGTTTGGCCAAAAGACCCTCTTTTTTACGCGAATTTCCCATCGGTCACAGACCCTGGAATGGCTCCTGAGGGTAAGGAAGCGGGCTTTTTTTTGATGCCGCTTGCCCCGGGACTTGAGGATTCACAGGCACAGCGGGATGCTTATTTTGAGGTTTTGCTCGACCGGCTTGAGAAAAGAACTGGCCAAAGCGTCCGAAATAATATTATATTTAAAGAGGATTTTTGTGTAAACGATTTTGTAAGTCGTTACAATTCCTTCAAGGGAAATGCCTATGGCATGGCCAACACTTTATTGCAAACCGCCTTTCTAAGGCCGGGTTTGGAAAGTAAAAAAGTTAAAAACCTATTTTTCACTGGGCAATTAACCGTTCCCGGGCCGGGTGTTCCCCCTTCCCTGATATCCGGTAAATTGGTCTCTGAGCTAATCGCGCAATTAAACGCTGCCTGAGTATGAAAGTCCTTTTTGATTCGGTCTCTTATTCCTGTAGCCGACTTGTCACCAACCGCTACAGCACGTCATTTTCCCTGGCGACTAAAATGCTGTCGGACAGTATTCGCCAGGATATCTACAATATTTACGGCTTTGTCAGGTTTGCCGATGAAATTGTCGATTCCTTCCACGAATACGATAAAGAAAAACTGCTGGACGATTTTGAAGAGGACCTGGAATACTCCCTGAATCACGGGATAAGCCTGAATCCCATCCTCAATGCTTTCCAGTACACCTATCACAAATACGCCATCCCGCATCACCTGGTGGCTTCTTTTATGAAAAGCATGCGGATGGACCTGCACAAAAAGGAGTACAAGACAGAGGCGGAATACCGTGAGTACATATACGGGTCCGCAGATGTTGTCGGACTCATGTGCCTCTGCGTTTTTGTAAATGGGGATCAGGAGCGGTATGAGGAACTCAAGGAATCGGCCATGGCGCTGGGGTCCGCCTTTCAAAAAGTAAATTTCCTCCGGGATCTCAAAGCCGATTTCGACGGCCTGGAGCGCACTTATTTCCCCAATACCAACCTCCTGGAACTGGATGAAGTTTCAAAAGCCCAGATTGTCGCTGAGATTGAAGCCGATTTTACCAAGGGTTACCAAGGCATCCTCAAACTTCCCGGGGAGTCTAAATTTGGGGTGTATATGGCCTATCGGTATTACTCTAAATTGCTGAATAAACTGCGGAAATTACCCTCTCTGGAAATCAAAAACTCAAGAGTTCGGGTACCGAATTATCAAAAAGTTGGTCTTCTGGCCCGCTCATATGTAAGATATCGCTTAAATTTGGTATAAGTTATGCAAGTACTATACTGGATCGCACTTTTTATCGGGACTTTTTGCTTTATGGAGTTTATGGCGTGGTTCACCCATAAATATATCATGCACGGTTTCCTGTGGTCCCTTCACAAGGATCACCACCACAAGGACCACGACTCCTGGTTCGAAAGAAATGACGCCTTTTTTATTTTCTATGCTGTGGTAAGCATGTCATTGCTGATGACCGCGGCAAACACCTCTTTCTGGCAGGGATACCCGCTTGGTTTCGGTATCCTCGCCTATGGAATTGCTTACTTTATGGTTCACGACATCTTCATCCACCAAAGGTTTAAGCTCTTCCGAAATGCGAATAACTGGTATGCCAGGGGCATACGGCGCGCTCACAAAATCCACCACAAACACCTCGGAAAAGAAGAAGGTGAGTGTTTTGGAATGCTTTTCGTCCCTTTTAAATATTTCAAGAAATAACAATCAATGGCGCGTGCGTGTATTGTAGGTGCTGGCATTGCCGGCCTGGCGTCATCTATCCGGCTTCGGGAAAAAGGATACGAGGTTTCGGTTTTTGAAGCCAACCCCTACCCCGGAGGAAAAATGCATGCAGAAATTTACGACGGATATCGCTTTGATCTCGGTCCTTCCCTTTTTACCCTCCCACATCTGGTGGATGAATTATTTGAATTGTGCGGAGTGGATTCCGGGCACTATATACCCTATACCCGAAAAACAGTGCTCTGTCATTATTTCTGGGAAGATGGCACGCGTTTTTTTGCACCTGCAGATACTACTCATTTTATTCGGGAAGCCGCACAGACATTTGGAGAATCTCAAAAAAGTATTCGGCGTTATCTGGAGAAAAATCAAAGAAAATACGAGCTTACCGCTCCCCTGTTTTTGGAAAAATCCCTCCACAAATTTCAAACTTATCGATCCAGTCAGACCTTGAAGGCCTTGCTCTCAGCGGGTGGGCTGGGTATCTTTACCAATTTAGATGGGCTGAATCGAGCCTCTTTTTCGAATCCAAAGCTGGTGCAGCTTTTCAATCGTTACGCTACCTACAATGGCTCAAACCCCTATAAAACACCGGGTATAATGTCTATGATCCCGCATTTGGAGATGGGCATGGGCACTTATTACCCAAAGGGTGGTATGCATCGTATCCCCATGAGCCTGTATGAACTCGCCCGCTCCCGGGGTGTTTCTTTTTCTTTTAATACTCCCGTCTCGCGTATCCTTACCAATAAAGGTGAAGCCATGGGTATTCGGGTTGGGGAGCAGGACATCCCGGCCGATATAGTGGTATCCAATATGGACATTTATCCTACCTACCGCAAAATGCTTCCGGATCACAAAGCCCCTGAACGCACACTCTCTCAGGAACGGTCGAGTTCTGCACTGATCTTTTACTGGGGTATGAAGCGGGTATTCCCGGACCTGGACCTTCATAATATCTTTTTTAGTGCCGATTA
Source organism: uncultured Robiginitalea sp. (assembly GCA_964514365.1). GTDB lineage: Bacteria > Bacteroidota > Bacteroidia > Flavobacteriales > Flavobacteriaceae > Robiginitalea. The sequence continues at coordinate 6,435 of CAZEQO010000130.1, forward strand.
CCCGGGGGAATTCAGACAAATATTTGACGAAAAATCACTTTCAGAAGACCCCACCGTCTACATCAATATTACAGCCAAAGAGAGTCCTGAAGATGCTCCTTCAGGGGGCGAAAACTGGTTTGTCATGATCAATGCGCCCGGCGATTACGGGCAGGATTGGGATATCCTTGTAAAACAGGCGCGCAAAGCCATCCTGCGCAAACTGGGCCGCATGCTCTCTGTTGAGCTGGAAAACTACATAGCCGTGGAACGAGTATTGACCCCCGGCGGTATCGCTGATCGCACGAGTTCCTACAGAGGGGCTCTGTACGGTGCGGCCAGCAATAACCGGTTTGCAGCCTTTCTGAGGCATCCGAATTTCAGCCGCAGGATCAAAGATCTCTATTTTGCCGGTGGTTCGGTACATCCGGGAGGTGGGATTCCGCTCTCCCTTCTTTCGGCAAAAATTGTCAGCGATTCGGTACCTGCCCCATGAGCAACTTCAAAAACATATTGGAATCGCAGAAACTGAATATTGGCATCTTCCTGATATGGCTTTTGCACATCAGCGGACTCATTGGAATTTTATCCGGTCAGGCGGCGTGGTTTGTACCCAAAACACCTTTGAACCTATTGCTGATGGCCCTTTTGTTCATCTGGATCTTTCCCCTGAATACAATCCGAAAAACAGCCCTTTTTGCCTTTATTTGTGTCGCTGGTGTTTCCGCTGAATGGATCGGGGTACACACAGGATGGCTCTTTGGTTCATATCACTACGGTGAAAACCTGGGTCCTAAACTAGATGGTATCCCTTACCTGATTGGCGTAAACTGGGCCTTACTCAGTTTTTGCAGTGGTTGTGTGAGCAGGAAACTGCCGTTACCGTCCTGGGGCCGTATCTTTTTCGGAGGACTGCTTTTGGTAGGCCTGGATTTTTTTATGGAAGGCCTGGCACCCCTTTTGGACTTCTGGACATTTCAGGGGGGCTTGCCCACCCTTTGGAATTATATCTGCTGGTTTGTCCTGGCCATTCTTTTTCTTTGGGGATATGAAAAGCTCGATATTCAGGGTAACCGCAGGTTCTCGCTACACCTGCTCAGTGCCCAGTTTGTCTTTTTTGTGAGCTTGTATCTTTTCTTTTGAACGTTGATTGTGTATAAGGCAGCAGTTGAGGGGATGTTTATCCTGTGGAGCTGTTTTTACCTTCGCTTTTTCGATA
>CAZEQO010000131.1:0-7592 GCA_964514365.1 uncultured Robiginitalea sp.
CCTTATTTGTATTTTTTGAGGGTATGGCTGCAAGATGATGGACAAGCCACGATCTTTGATAAGCGCGAATTATGGAACAATGTCCTAAAATTTTTCCATTTTCCTGATATATAAAATACGTGAATATTTCCCGGCCCTTCTGATATAACCTGCCGTATATATCCCTGATCTCACTACTGTTTGACTCAATCAATTTATATTTTTTGGGATATATAAATTTAGTTCAGGATTTCTATCAAATGAAACATTAGTTGGTTTTATATCAGAAACCTCGGAGGACCTGGCAGCTGGTGTAGCTGGGGCGCGTCTGGTTTGGGAAATTTCAGAACCCACCGGTGCCCCTCCGGGCCCGGACTCGGCCTCAGGGCTCCCTAAGTCTGGATTCATCTGGGTTGCCGGGGTTGGGATTTCCGTTTTTTGAAAGGGCTGTGGGGGCGCAGTGGCCTGCCCATGAAAGTGAGATGCGGGAATCAGTGGGGTGTCCTGCTGACTACCCTTTTTTTTTTCGCCCACGCCTATGGAGGCGAGTTGCATCAGGCATAATTCCACAAGGAGCCGGTGGTTACTGCTCGCTTTGTAGTTCAATTCACAGGTGTTGGCCAGATCCAGCGCGTTTAAAAGAAATTCAGAATCTACTTCTTTGGCCTGTTCCAAAAACTGTTCTTTCACCGCGTCACTGGTATCTAAGAGGGCAATGGTCTGGGCATCACGGCAGACCATCAGATCCCGAAAATGGGAAGCCAGGCCGCTGATAAAGTGGTGTCCTTCAAAGCCGGCGCCCAGTACCTGATTGAAATAAACCAGTAACCCCGGGATATCGTGGGCTAAAATGAGACGGGTTGCTTGAAAATAAACCTCTACATCGAGGACGTTTAAGTTTTCAGCCACGGCCTTTCGGGTCAGGGTGTTTCCCGCGAAACTGACGACCCGGTCAAATATCGAGAGCGCATCCCGCATGGCTCCATCCGCCTTTTGAGCGATGATATGTAAGGCGTCTTCCTCCGCCTCAATACCCTGCTCCCGGGCTATTTTTTTCAGATAATCCACCGCATCGGATGTCGTAATCCTTTTGAAATCGAAGATTTGACAGCGGGAGAGGATGGTGGGAATGATCTTGTGTTTTTCGGTAGTGGCCAGGATAAAAATGGCGTGGGCAGGAGGCTCTTCCAGGGTTTTGAGAAAAGCATTAAATGCGTTCTGAGAGAGCATATGCACCTCATCGATAATATAAACCTTGTATTTTCCAGTCTGTGGGGGTATACGTACCTGGTCGGTCAGGTTCCGGATATCATCCACAGAGTTATTCGAGGCTGCATCGAGCTCGAAAATATTAAATGCAAAATCTTCACCTTCCTGCTCATGACCGTCTTCATTGATCTTTTTTGCAAGTATTCGGGCACAGGTGGTTTTTCCCACACCCCTGGGGCCACAAAACAACAAGGCCTGGGCGAGGTGGTTTTTTTCGATAGCATTCAATAGCGTCTCCGTGATGGTCTGCTGACCAACGACTTCCTCAAAATGCTGAGGTCTGTACTTTCGGGCGGATACGATAAAAGGTTCCATCATTCAGGGCGCTGGTATTGACGTTTTTGTGCCTTCTCACAAATATACATATCACATTGGGAATCCCCGCCGGATCCGGGGCAGGAATCCCGATTTTATCAACAATTGGAGTACCTTTGTCGCACAGCAGGTCGGCCTGTCGCCCCGGCAATTTGGCGGGGAGGAAAGTCCGGACACCATAGTGCAGCATAGCGGGTAACACCCGTCCACCGCGAGGTGCGGACCAGTGCAACAGAAAGCAAGTACAGTTCGGCTGTAGTGAAATCGGCAAACTCTATGCGGTGCAACGCCATGTAGGTCGGCATTTGAGGGCTGCACGCCCAAGCCGACGGGTAGGCGGATGGAACCCCGGGGTAACGCGGGGTCTAGATAAATGACGGGAATCCCGACCTCAGGGTCGGGCCAACAGAATCCGGCTTATGACCTGCTGTTTTTTTTTCTGCTTCAGGGCCTGAAAAAACTAAAAACGGTGCTGCCGTATTTCCGGGCAGAATCGAAATACTCCAGTGCGCTCAGATCCTTTTGCGTACTGTGTTCCACGATGAGGATCCCATCTTTTTTCAACAATTCCTTTTCAAAACAAAGGGCGACAATCTCCCGGAGCTGCTCCTGGGAAAAATCATAGGGCGGGTCCGCAAAAATCAGGTCAAACGAATCCGTACAGCGCTTTAAATAGGTGACCACGTCCCTTTTAATAGCAGTCACAGGCATTTCCAGTACGCGTGCGGTTTGCTCAATAAACTTTACACAGCCGGCGTGGGCATCCACTGCAACGACACTCTGGCATCCGCGGGAGGCGCATTCATAACTCAGGTTACCCGTTCCGGAGAATAAGTCCAGGACAGTGCTTTCGGGCCAGTACACCTCGTGTCCGAGGATATTGAAGAGCGCTTCTTTGGCGCGGTCCGTGGTAGGGCGAACCGGTAGATTTTTTGGGGCACTCAGACGGCGACCTTTGTGTATTCCTGAAATGATGCGTATCACAAGGCGTTGATCAGGGTAAAATCAATATCATCGGCTTCAGCAGTGTGTGCCAATGAGGTGTCCGGGGGTACAAATAGGGAGACGTTTTCCAGGTACTCCATACAGAGTTCGTATATCCGATCCCCGGCGGCAACTTCCCCCAAAAGTCTTAGTTTGAGCGTCTCAGGATCGAGTTCCAGCTGTTCTATGGTAAAGAGCAGAAAGTACATAATGTCTTCGGGACTGCTGAAGGCAAAGGAATTGTAAAATAGGAGCTTTTTATTCGAAAAGACGGCGAGGTCCATTTGGGATTCCGCTATATGTAAGTAGGCGAGGGTTCCCTGCCTGCTGCTGGGCAATTTTATCAGCGTTTCTAAGAGCACCGTGCCGCTGTGTTTAAATTCAAAAGTGTCGAAGAGATAATTGTTTACATTGGCGAACGGAACATAGACATTGGCCGAATCCAGCCCCTGGATGGGGTCGTAGTCCAGGTGATCCGTCCCCAGGATTTTAGCATTGTATTTCAGGTAATTGGCCAAATGATCCGGATCAAAAAGAGGCATCGGAACCAGGGTAAAGAGCGTATTTCGATGTATGCTGATAACTTCTGAATACGCATAGTCCAGAATCCCCATTTCCTCAAAATCCTCCTGAATGATTTTGTGAAGTTCAAAAGGACTCATTTCCTTATCAAAAACCCGGGAGTGGGAGTGCGTCAAAGAATTCGCAATAGTGTCCAGTACACAAAAAGAAAGTCCATTCAGGCTTACCTGAATGGACAACTTATGATACCCGTTCGGCCGCTCTTCCAGACCGCTATTGATCTCCTTTTTTGTCATAAATAGGGGGCCAGTTACCACTGGTGCTCACCTCGGTAAGGGATCCTACTTTTATTTCAGGCCCGTTTACCTCCTCAACACTCACCTGGGCGTTCTCCCTGGAAAGCAGGTCTTTTGGCTGGTCGTGCAGGACGACGGATTTAGGAACTTTAACCTCATATACCGGAGCCCTGTAGCCGCTTTTCTCAATGATATCCGCCTTCATGGTGAACTTCTCATTATTCGGTGCATAAGGCACATTCATCAAGTTCTTATAACGATCACTATTCTTAAAGAGGGAGTCTTTGACAGAGACGAAACCTAAAGTGTCAATAATCTTTACTTCCTGAAGCATGTCAATCTGGTACACCTTGTCAAACTCCATATATGATGAATCCCTTTGCTGGGTTATGGTATATTTTCCGGTGTCTACAAAAGTCACCAAACTCTCAAAGTTATTCGCATATCTTCCATTTACCGTTTTATAGGCGTCCTGGGCGTTTCGAATGTCTTTCAACCGGTCGATTACCTCTGCAAATCGCTCTTTCTTAATTTTATCAAACTCGATGGGTCCTGTGACAGACTTGTAGATCATATACCCGAGGACAATACAAACGATCCAAAGAACAATCTGAAGGATGGATTTCATTTTAGAAAGTGTTAAGTTGACTTTTGGTTAAACACAAATCTACAATTTTTTTTGAATCGTGAAAGTGTTTCCCCTAAAATCATCCCTATCTTTGATCGCCTATGGATTCCCTTTCCGCAGCCGCTTTTCTAAGACTTTTAAACGATAAATTTCCCCATACGCCTACGGACAAACAGCAACAGGCCCTTAAGGACATGGCCTCATTCCTGGTGGACGGTGATACACAACGAATATTTTTGCTCAAGGGTTATGCCGGAACAGGTAAAACAACCCTGTTGGGTACGCTGATAAAGAACCTCTGGCATATCCGCAAGAAAGCCCTGTTGATGGCTCCTACAGGCCGGGCAGCCAAAGTAATGTCCTCCTATACCGGAACCAAGGCACATACCATACACAGGCAAATTTACTTTCCGAAAAAGGACCGCTCCGGCGGGGTGAAGTTTACCCTGGCACCTAACAGGCATCGCAATACGGTATTCCTTATAGATGAGGCCTCGATGATCCCCGACACCCCGGTCGATACGGGAAAGGGGAATGCCAATTCCCTCCTGGATGACCTGATCACTTTTGTCTCCTCAGGCCATAAATGCCAGCTCATATTTATCGGGGACACCGCCCAGCTTCCCCCGGTTAAACTCTCCCTGAGCCCGGCCCTGGATGCGGAGAGGCTCGAGCTGCAATACGGGAAAGAAGTACAGGAAATTGAGCTGGATCAGGTCATGCGGCAGGCTGAAGGTTCGGGAATCCTTATGAATGCCACGCGTCTGAGGGAAATCCTCAGGGATACCGTATTGGAATCCTTTCGTTTTTCCCTTTCGGGATACAGCGATATCGTACGCCTGACAGACGGGTATGAGATACAGGACGCGTTAAACGATTCATTTTCCACGGTCGGAAAGGAGGAAACAGCAGTCATTGTAAGGTCCAACAAACGGGCAAACCTCTATAACCAGAATATTCGGAGCCGGCTGTTATTCCTGGAAAACGAGTTGGCGGTGGGGGATTATATGATGGTGGTCAAAAACAATTATTTCTGGTTGAAAAGCAGCTCTGAGGCCGGGTTTATCGCCAACGGGGATATCCTGGAAATACTGGAGATTTTTGCCTTTAAAGAATTGTACGGTTTCCATTTTGCAGAGGTTCGGGTACGTATGGTAGACTATCCGGGTATGGATCCTTTTGAAACTGTTTTACTACTGGATACCATTACCACGGAAGGGCCTTCCCTATCCTATGAAGACGGGAACAAATTATACCAGGAGGTGATGAAGGATTACCAGCACGAGAAATCCGGGTATAAAAAATTTCTGGCCATCAAGAACAACCCATTCTTTAACGCCCTGCAGGTTAAGTTTTCCTATGCGATAACCTGCCATAAAGCACAGGGGGGGCAGTGGGAGACGGTTTTTGCAGAACAACCCTACCTGGTGGGTGACCCGGACCGCGAATACCTCCGCTGGTTATACACAGCCGTAACCCGGGCGCGCACCAAACTCTTCCTCATCGGCTTTCAATCCGATTTTTTTCTCACTGACGAATAACCTATTTTTAGTGCAAAACCCGGAGGTATGAGCGGTGAAACTATGATAAGTGTTTTTTTGGGAATCGGTCTGGCGGCCTCTGCCGGATTTCGTGTTTTCGTCCCTCTTTTCGCACTATCACTCGCTTCCTATGCGGGCCTCTGGGATTTAAATGAAAACTGGCAGTGGATGGGCAGTCTTTCCGCTGTGATTATCATGGGCGTAGCTACCCTGGCTGAGGTCTTTGGGTATTTTATTCCCTGGTTTGACAACCTGCTCGATTCGGTATCTATTCCTCTGGCCGCCCTGGCGGGCACTGCGGTTATGGTCTCTACCCTAACGGGTATGGATCCTGTGATCACATGGACCCTGGCGATCATTGCCGGGGGAGGAACCGCTACGGCCATCAAAGGGGCTGCAGCAGGTACCCGTTTGACCTCCACGGTAACCACCGGAGGAATGGCCAACCCGGCTGTCTCGGCAGTAGAGACGGCTGCAGCCACAACCATCAGCCTGGCTTCTGTCCTGGTCCCGGTGCTGGCCGCCGTCCTGGTCATCATAGTCCTCGCCTTTGTTTTCCGTATCTATCGCAAACTAAGGCCCGGCCGCAGAAGCTCTCAATAATCAGATAAACGTACCTTTGTCCAATTCCTAAGCGAAACATTTTGAAAACCATTGCGATGATACCGGCCCGTTACGCGGCATCCCGATTCCCTGGAAAACTGATGAAGGACCTCGGCGGAAAACCGGTTATTGTACGCACCTATGAGGCTGCCAGAGGCACCGGTCTTTTTGATGAGGTGATCGTGGTGACAGACAGTGAGATTATCGCTGAAGCTGTGCAGGGGGAAGGGGGCAAGGTCGTTATGAGCCGGGAAGTGCATGAGACCGGGAGTGACCGACTGGCCGAAGCCGTGGTGGACATGGATGCAGATATCGTGGTGAATGTACAGGGGGATGAACCTTTTACCGAAAAGGAAAGTCTGGAGAAACTGATCCGGGTATTCCACGAGGATCCTGAGAAAGAAATCGACCTGGCTTCCCTGATGACCGAAATCACGGATCCTGAGGATATTGCCAATCCGAACACTGTGAAAGTGATTACAGACAAGGAAGGTTTTGCCCTGTATTTTTCAAGGGCACCGATTCCGTATCAACGGGCGGAAGAACCCCGTGCGGTGTACTTTAAGCACAAGGGCGTCTATGCGTTTCGCAAACGCGCCCTGCTGGATTTCAGACGCCTGCCGATGTTGCAACTGGAGGCTGTGGAAAAGATCGAGGCGATACGGTTTCTGGAATACGGTAAAAAGATAAAAATGGTACAAACCCGGATATCGGGTATCGAAATCGATACGCCTGAAGATCTGGAAAGGGCGAAAGAGGCATGGACTTGAATTTTAAAGACATAACGACTATCGGCTTCGATGCCGATGATACACTCTGGGTCAACGAGACTTACTTCCGGGAGGCTGAGGAGGCCTTCACTGCATTACTGGAGCCCTATGAGACCAAAAACACCATTGACCAGGAGCTTTTCCGAATGGAAATGCGCAACCTGGAACTCTACGGCTATGGCATCAAGGGTTTTGTGCTGTCGATGATCGAATCTGCCCTGGAGCTTTCCAATGGCCGGGTGCCCCAAAAGACCATCGCCCAGATCCTGGAACTCGGAAAGCAGATGATTTCGCATAAACTGGAACTATTGGATGGGGTAGAGGAGGTCCTGGAAACCCTTTCGAAAGACTACCGGCTGCTGGTGCTCACCAAAGGCGACTTGCTCGATCAGGAGCGCAAGCTAAAAAATTCGGGCCTGATCGATTATTTTCATCACGTTGAGGTGCTGAGCGATAAAAAGGCGGGTAATTACAAACGCCTTCTGGAACATCTGGAAGTGGATACTTCTGAATTCCTGATGGTCGGTAATTCCCTGAAGTCCGATGTACTACCCATACTGGAACTCGGGGCCCGGGCCGTCCACGTGCCTTTCCACACCACCTGGGTGCACGAGGAAGTACACCCGGAAGAACACTCGAACGCCCACCTTACGATTTCAGGTTTGAGGGACCTCTTAACCTATTT
>CAZEQO010000132.1:0-7414 GCA_964514365.1 uncultured Robiginitalea sp.
AATAAGGGTAGCGGGAGTCAACGCTAAAGAATTCTTTAACTACATCTAAGAACACCAGAGAATCTGCACAACCCTCTAGCGAAAGGTTAGATTTCCATCGAACAGCCAAGGCCCGGTATGAAATGTTTCAACACGAAACCGCCCCGCCCCCCGGGGAAACTTTCCCCTTACCCCCGGGATGAAGATAACTTCTGGTTCGGCAATGGCACTTCAGGAAGCAACTACCTGTCCTCCAAGGAAATGACCCCCCTCCTTACGCAAAACAACCAATGGTTTTCTTTCCCAAAAATGTAGGGAGTACAACGGGGTCGAACGGTAACACCTTAAGTTTTTATTCTATCTTTAAAAAGACCACAAAATTATAGGTATGGCCCAGGATCCGAATGACAAAAAATTCAAGAAATGGCTGGATATCTTACAGCAGGAGAGTTGGCAGCTGGAGTTAATTATCTCAGGATTCGCAATTTATGGTCTTTTTATGATCATAGATCCCATCGATCTGGCCTCCATGCGGGCCCAAAATGACAATAATTTTTACAATACGCTTCTCTATCAGGGACTTAAGGTTTCCTGGTATATTATTACTGTTAACCTTATAGCACACGTCATCCTGAGGGGATTATGGATAGGGGCGATTGGATTGAGGTATGTGTCCGGGGAAATCGACTATGAGAAATTAAACTACAGTGAAAAATTTACCCGAAACCTGAAAAAGGCTGTAGGTTCCTTTGATAATTATGTAGCAACCCTGGAAAAGTACTGCAGCGTCATTTTTGCCGTGACCTTTTTGTTGGTTTTTTATTTATTGGGGCTACTTGTAATTACTTTTTGCTTTACCCTGATCGGTTTGTGGATGGATAAGGATGACGTCCCTCAATGGGCCAAAACCTGGATAGCAACCCCCCTTATAATATTCCTGGGAGTTGGACTCATATTGACCTTTATCGATTTTGTGACACAGGGGTGGTTAAAAAGGAAAAAATGGACCACAAAGATCTATTATCCCTTCTACTGGGTGTTTAAATATCTCACTTTATCAGTTCTTTACAGGCCTATGGTCTATAATTTTCTGGACACGCGGTTTGGAAAGCGGTTGATCTGGATTGTGATTCCCCTTTACCTTGGACTGACTTTTCTCACCGGGACGAGATTCAGCACTTCCAATTACCTGGATATGGAGATGAATACAAACTCATATACGGCAGGTAAGGCCAATTATTTTGACACCCTTGACCAGGATGTTTCTTTCGTGGACCGTGCGGCCATACCTTCCAAAGTGATTACAAAACCTTATCTGAATGTATTTGTGGTTTATGGCAGCAGTGTAGAGGATGATGTTTTCTATTTTAATGAAGACCTGAAACCTGAGGAGGACAAAAGGGGTATTTTCTCTGCAGCTTCGGATGGAACAGTGAGTTGGTCTCAGCGCAGAAAGGGTCTCAAGGAATATTTGGAAACCCTGGAGGACATGTATACCCTTACCATTGACAGCCTGGACTTTAAACCTGAATTTGTGTATGCCCAGAACCTCCAAAAACAATTGGGATATGAGACTTTTCTGGATCTCGACAGCATTCCAAAAGGGAAGCATGTTTTAAGTGTACGCCGAAAAGATCACAACAGGGATAGTGTTTACCTCAGGACGATCGTGAACATACCTTTTTGGTTTTATCCCAGGTAGTTTTTATCCGCAGAGCGTTACGTACTCTGCCGTAAATGGGCATAGAGACTATTTGCCGTCCATGGGTGGCTTTTACCAGATATTTATGGGCGTATTTAGAATTTAAATAAAAGGGATTCAAAATTCAGGGCATTATTCGCCAAGTACTACCTTTGCGGGAGAAACCTGCGATAGTGCTTGCTAAATTATGTGGCATCTTAGTTATAAGGAAGAAGAATATTGGAATACAGGAACCCATGCCTTCGGGGTGCTGCTCGGAATTATAGGTGCAGTGTTGCTACTCTCAAAAGGGCAGGAACTCTCTGGTGTGAGCCGTATGGCGCTTTGGGTGTATAGCATTTCCATTATTGTGCTGTTTTCAGCCTCTACCCTATATCACGCCGTAGCTGACCCCAGAATCAAAAAGAAGCTTCGCATACTGGACCACATCAGTATTTATTTCCTGATTGCAGGTACCTATACTCCGGTAGCTCTGATCACCCTGCAGGAGGGCAGTGGCTGGATCTTGTTCTGGGCCGTCTGGGGGATGGCCGCGTTTGGAACGGTACTCAAACTATTTTTTACCGGCCGGTTTGAAGTCTTTTCCATCCTTCTCTACTTATTTATGGGGTGGCTTATTATCATCGATCTTCAGAGCCTAATGGAACAGCTCAATCCCACAGGGAAAAATTTGCTAATGGCGGGCGGGGCCTTTTATACCGTCGGAATTTTGTTTTATGCCATTCGCAAGATTCCCTTTAATCACATGATCTGGCATTTTTTTGTCCTCGGGGGTGCCATTAGTCACTGGTTGCTGGTGTATCTGGAGGTCGTACCCTGAGGCTTTCAGGTTTACAGGAGGTAGGCAAGGAACATGCCCAGGACGATAACTCCAAAACGCTTTAGGTTTACCGTGTGGTTCTTCGAGCTTTCGAATAGGATAATGGTGGAAACATGGAGCATCATTCCAATGACCAGGGCCAGCAGGTAAGGGTAGACCTTTTGCAGGACAGTTAAGTTGCCTAAAACGGCACCTAAAGGAGTCATTAAGGCAAAAAGACCAATCACTAAACCGCTCTGTAACATACTTTTACCTGAGCTCAGGAGAAAACTCCCGAAGATAAGGGCTATTGGGATTTTGTGTATGGAAATTGCCCAGACCACCTCCGGGTTATGCGACAGGGGTATTCCCTCCAATAAGGAGTGAATTCCAAGACTGAGAAAAAGCATGGCAGAAAACCCGGAATGGGATTCCGTCTGGTGAACATGTCCGTGTTCCGCGCCTCTGGAGAAGAATTCAAGGACAATCTGCAAGAGAATTCCCAGCGCAATAAAAACCCCCGTCTGACGTACTTCATATTCTCTAAACACTTCGGGAAAGAGTTCAAATAGGGTAATTCCCAATAGAAAAGCTCCGCTAAAAGACAATAAGAGCCTGTGGCTCTGTATCCGCAGCCCGGGGAAAAGAAGTAATACGACAAAACTGAGCAAGACTGCAAATGCCGGCAGGGTAAGGACCAGGAAAGAAGGGAGGTTAGGTGTCATGAATTATTTACGCCTGTAAAATTAGTGTATTTTTGGGGTTCAAAATGCGATACCTATGGCAGAAAATTTTAAAATGATTGCCAAAACGCTCTATGGCATGGAAGCTGTCCTGTCTGAAGAACTCCGGAAACTCGGTGCCAGGGATGTTCGGGAAGGGGTGCGGTGCGCATTCTTTGAGGGAGATACAGGATTTATGTACAAAGCGAATCTGAGTCTGCGTACAGCCCTTCGGATTCTAAAACCGATACAAACTTTTCAGATTCGCCGGCAGGAAGAGTTGTATTCCCGAATACAGTCCATAAGCTGGGATCTTTACCTGGATCCCTCGATGACCTTTGTCGTGGACACCGTATTGCATAGCGAACACTTTTCCAATTCCCTGTTTGTTTCCCAAAAGGCCAAGGATGCCATTGTAGATCAATTCCGGGATCGGGTAGGGGAGCGCCCCACCGTTTCTGTATCCGACCCGGACCTGAGAATCCATTTGCATTTACAGGGAAATACAGTGCATGTTTCATTGGATAGTTCGGGGAGCTCACTGCACCGGCGCGGATATCGTATGGAAACCAATATTGCCCCGATTAATGAGGTATTGGCGGCGGGATCCCTTCTGCTGAGCGGGTGGCGCGGTCAATCGGATTTTCTGGATCCGATGTGTGGCAGTGGTACTTTCCTCATTGAAGCGGCTATGATAGCCTGTAACATCCCTGCCAATATCAATCGGGATCATTTTGGATTTCAAAAATGGAAGGATTACGATCCGGATCTTTTTAAGACCATCCACGAAGCCAGCCTGGGCAGGATCAGGGAGTTTCATTATAGTATGCATGGGTACGATAAAGCCCCTTCAGCCATACGCAAGGCAACCGAAAATATCCATAACGCCAATTTATCAGAGTACATTGTTTTGGAGCAAAAGGACTTCTTTAAAAGTGAAAAGAAAACTGAGGGCCCTTTACACCTGATCTGTAACCCGCCTTATGGGGAACGGCTTTCTGTGGACATGGAATCTTTCTATAAGGAATTCGGCAACACTTTAAAACGACACTATACCAATACGCGGGCCTGGATGTTTACCGGTAACCTGCAGGCCTTGAAGTACGTCGGACTACGACCTTCCCGGAAAATCAAACTCTTTAACGGCAGTATTGAGTGCCGTCTTGCCCTGTTCGAAATCTATGCGGGAAGTAAAAAGGCCAAATACAATCCAAAATAAGACCAGGTTATTCTGAAACTTCAACCGGTTTTTTTCGGGCCTTCCTGTAAATGGGTATCAAATAGCTGATGGTATAGTTAAATCCAACCCCAAAGCGGCTATTGTCCGTTTTTCGGTTGAACCCGGGAATCCAAACGTTGGAAAACGTCCCGGCATCTGAATCGGTGACCAAAATACCCAACCGTATACTCGCCCCCATGTAGATATTGGCAAAAAGTTCAGTTTTTACACCTATGAGCAGTTCCAGCCATGAGGCGCTCAAACCGGAATATTCTCCCAAAAGTTCCGAACCGGTCAAAAAAGTATCGGGGTTCCAGTATCTGTTGCTGTCGTAAATACTGTATTCATCAAGGGACGTGCTGAACGTTGAAAAAGCGTAGCGCGCTCCTACGATAATACTGTTGTTCATACCATACCAGTTCTGGTACGTATTGAAATCTGCTCCGAGTTTGATATAACTCCCGGAGGGGTTCATTTCGTAAATCGTAATCCGGTTTACCTCCTCAGCATTGTCCAGTACCTCTTCCACGGTATTGGATTCATTACCGAGTTCTGCTGCCAGATACCAGCGTTGACTAAGGCGGTAATCCCCGGCAATTTCCAATCCACTGTATCCATCCTTAAATACCGAAATCAGGGGCCGGCTCAAATCTACACCCAGTCGCAATCCATAAATCTCAGATTTCTTGGTAGTATCCCGGACTTTCTCCTGACCAAATAGAGGAGCAGTGCACAGTAGTGTACAAAACACCCAGAGCTTAATGAAAGATCGATACATGTGTAGTGTCCAGGTTTTGTACAAAAGCATTTTCCACTTCGATTTCCCGTATCCAGTTTTCCGATCCCTCCTGTAATTCGGATTCCAGATCTTCGTACTGGGCTACAAAACCACAGGCCCTTGAAATAAATACTTCACGGGTGTTGTAATCGAAACGTATGGTATCCCGGTTGCCGATTTCCAATTCCTCTTCATCTTCGGAATCCAGGATAAAAATAAAAGTGGTTTGCGATTCTCCGGGCCGCAGTGGGATGGCAATGGAATCCAGGGTTGTCCGATCTGCAAATGTATCCACGGCGTCATCCTGGCCTAATCCCAAAACCCTCAGTTGATTGACATTTTTGGAGTTCTCGGGATTTTCATCATCAAAAAATTTAATAATTAACAAGGGGGTGTCCCCGTCCACGCAGATGTCGTCTTTCTCACAACCACTTAAGGCTAAAGCACACAGACTACATACCAGTGTGAGACTACTTATCCGAAAAAAAAGTGAAAATCCGGTCCGAAGCATAAAGAGGGTAAATTACGGAATATTCCGCCGCTTTAAAAGTACAATATTTTCAACGTGGTGGGTCTGTGGAAACATATCCACAGGCTGGACCCGGACTACTTCGTAAACGTCTTTCATCAGGGCGAGATCCCTGGCTTGGGTAGCACTGTTACAACTCACATAGACAATGCGGGAGGGGGCGCACTCCAAAATCCGCTGAATCACATCTTTGTGCATTCCATCCCGGGGAGGATCTGTGATGAGTACATCGGGATTCCCGTTTTCCCTTAGGAAATCTTCGCTAAAGAGGTCTTTCATATCTCCTGAATAAAAGGAGACATTGGATATTTTATTGGCAGCTGCATTTTCTTTTGCGGCCTGCACCGCCTCAGGGATAGCTTCAATACCAATAACCCTACCCGCTTTCGGCGCGACGAATTGTGCAATAGTGCCTAACCCCGTATAAAGGTCGTAGACCAGTTCCGAACCCTGCAATTCTGCGAATTCCCTTACTTTTTTATAAAGTACATAAGCCTGCCGGCTATTGGTTTGGTAAAATGACTTAGGCGTAATATGAAATTTAAGGCCTTCCATGGTTTCATCAATTCCAGGGTTTCCGTAAAAGAGGATCAGATCCTGATCATAGAGGGTATCGTTTTTTTTCTGATTGATCGTATAATAGAGGGAGGAAATCTGTGGAAATGAATCTTTGAGATGATTTAATAGGAGTTCCCGTGCCTCGGGGTCATCCTCAAAATACTGGAGGACAATCATAAGGTCCCCGGCTTCTGTACTGCGTATCATCAAGGTCCTCAGCAGGCCTTCCTGCTTTCTCGGATCGAAAAAAGACATTCCGTGATGCTCGGCAAAATCCCGGATGCTCAACCTAATTTCATTTACCGGGTCGGCCATTAAATGACATTCGGTCAGATCCAATACCTTATCCCACATGCCTGGAATATGCAGACCCAGGCCATTGCGGCTACCCACAGGGTCATTCCCTTCCAATTCGCTCTTTTGGAGCCAGCGGTTATTCGAAAAGGAAAACTCCATTTTATTTCGATAGTAGAAGGTCTCGGGTGCGGGTAATATGGGGTCGATTTCCGGCAATTTCAATTTTCCGATTCGTATGAGATTCTCCGTGACTTCCTTCTGCTTAAATTTCAGTTGGGCCTCATAATTCATATGTTGCCATTTGCAACCTCCACAGGTGCCAAAATGAATACATTTCGGGGTAACCCGATCTGCAGACGCTTCGTGCAATTCTGTGACATATCCTTCGAAATACCCCTTTCGCTTTCGGGTTGTCTGTACGGAAACCAAATCTCCCGGAACGGCACCTGATATAAAAACAACACGCCCATCCGGGGCTTTTGCAACTGCCTTGCCTTTTGACCCGGCGTCTATGACTCTCAGGTTTTCAAAATGAGGTTTGATTTTTCGTTTTCTCATAAGGCAAAAGTACGTGTTTTGTCCTATTGAGAAGGCTAAATATTATTAGGCCAGGCACCTCTTGCGAACAGACGGAAATCAGAGGATTTCTACCGAAAATTTTGACTACACCCTTGAAATAATCGTACATTTAGGCCTCTTCGCGGATGATTTCTCTCCCCAAGCAGGAATTGTATTTGGATAATTAAAAATTTCGATTGATGTCTGTTATTGAAAAACTTAGTTCAGCGGAGGCCATAGCTCTTGAAGCCAGGTATGGCGCACAGAATTATC
>CAZEQO010000133.1:0-3507 GCA_964514365.1 uncultured Robiginitalea sp.
AGAAATATCGCAATTGTATAAATTTGACTTCGACATTTACGCGTTTGCCGCCACAGATCTTTCAAATGACTACCTAATAGCAGGAAAAATACGTAAAAACAGTATTGAGGAATATCACCAGTATGATTTATTTATTGCAAGAGTGGATGAATCCGGCGATATGATTTGGGATAAAAGATATGAGATCGATAAAAATGTAAATGATGTTGAAATTTTCAAGTTGCCAAATGATCAATTCATGATCATCGGCAATAACTATTTTTATAGGAAGCTTCATCCATGGTCCCGGCTACTTTCTGGCCCCAGGCTTCGAAAGCAGAAACCACATCGAGCTTCTGGTCATTCCAGCACCCTGAGGCAATCGTACCACCGTAAACCATAATAGAGGGCCGGTTGAGCCTGATCATGGCCATAAGTGCTCCGGGCATGTTTTTATCGCAACCAACCACGGTGACCAGGCCATCGTAGTTCATGGCCTGTACAACAGTTTCTATAGAGTCCGCAATGATGTCGCGGGACGGGAGCGAATAGCGCATACCGTAGGTTCCCATGGAAATGCCATCACTGACCCCAATGGTATTAAAGACAAGACCGACCAAATCTCCATGGGCCGTGCCCCTCTTCACATGGAGGGCCAATTCATTGAGATGCATATTACAGGGGTTCCCTTCATATCCGGTACTGGCGATACCCACCAAAGGTTTTTTAAGATCCGCTTCGGATAATCCCAGGGCATAGAGCATGGCCTGTGAAGCGGGTTGCGTGGGGTCCTGGGTAACTTTTTTACTGAATTTGTTGAGCATATATTAGCGGCAGAAAGCCCGTGTTATTAGCGTTTTTTTCAAAGATATAAGTTTGAAAAACGCCTATTTCCCGATAATCCGGAGGTTTAGAGGCTCATTTCATCCTATAGAAACCTAATGCGTTGTTATCGTGAGGATTACATCAAATAAAATACCATATTCAACCTTCCCCTGAGTTCTGTGGCTACTTAGGATAATTACAGCTGTAGGGCCCTTTGAGGCAGATTCCGCTACTCAGGCGCCCTGCGAGTCGTTTTGCGTATCTTGCGGATCGAATCAAAATAGGCCTATGGAAAAAACGGTTAGTGAAGCTATTGTCTACAGAAGGGCAGTCCGCGTATTTGAGCCCACTCCCCTGGACGCTTTGAAGGTGAGGGATTGTATACGCAATGGTGCCCTTGCGCCCACCAGCAGTAATCTGCAACTCTGGGAGTTTATACATATCACCGATCGGCAGACCCTGGGGGCGCTGTCCAGGAATTGTTTTGATCAGAATGCCGCCAAAACGGCCCAACAAATTGTGGTTATAGTGGCCCGAAGGGATTTATGGAGGAAACGGTCCAAAGCCAATCTCGGGTTTCTGGATACCCAGTTTGAGGGCAATACGAATGAAAAATGGCAACGTCGCCGTAAAATGGCCCTGAATTATTACACCAAACTTATTCCCACCCTCTATACCGAGTTCCTGGGGATTCTCGGGGCCATCCGTTATATTTTCTTCTGGGCGGTAGGGCTATTCAGGCCGATATACAGGCAGGTCCGGAAATCAGACCTGAGGATCGTTGCCCACAAAAGCGCTGCCCTGGCGGCGGAGAATTTTATGATTTCTATGGCAGCCATCGGCTATGATACCTGCCCGATGGAAGGTTTTGATTCGCTAAGGGTAAAAAAGATGCTGAACCTCCCCATGGGGGCAGAAATCAATATGGTTATCGGGTGCGGAGTGCGAAATGAAAAAGGCATCTATGGCCCTCGTTTCAGAGTCCCCTTTGAGCAGGTTTACCGCCAGATTTAAGGACTAGCCTATGTTTTCAAAACCTATTACATCCCCGAATTGCATCTGCCCGATTCGATCCTGAGACTTTGCGTCGAGCTGCAGTATTCTGGGGTATCCTCCTGTGGTCTGCCCATCCCTTAAAAGGATAATGAGACGCCCGGAAGGAGTAATTTGCACAGTACCCGGTAAGGTTGCGGATGTAATGATACGGATCTGGTGGGCCGGAAGACTCGGCTCGAGCTGACAGGCCATTCGATTATGGTTTTTTGAAACCTGATACCTTTTGGTAAACAATTCATTTATATAATCATTTTCAAACAACTCATATTCAGGGCCTGGAGTAACAGTAATTTTGATATTCTTAGAAGGATGATGTGATTTTATTTTAAGCAATTTTGGATCAAAATCGGTATTGGGATTATAAGGTACTTCTGCACCCTTTTTAAGGGTATTCCCCGGGGTTATCGGATAAAATTGAGAACGGGATCCCAGTTTGAGAACGGATTGGAAGCCCCCCTTAACCGAAAGGTATGTCCGCAACCCCTCCCTGACGTGCCCGGAGGTAAACACAGCCCCTTCTGAAACCTGGTAAATCTGATTCATTTCCAAAGCAACTCCGTCCAGAGACGCTTCCAGTGGTGCTCCGCAAAGTACGATATACGTAGGCTCAGTAAACTCGAGGTTCGGGCCATTCATCGTAATCTCCAAAACCGCGTCGTTGGGATCATTTTCCAGCAGCGCATTGGATCGCTTGGCCGCACTTTGGTCAGTGGCACCGGATACGGGAACTCCCAGATGACGATAACCAAAGCGCCCCAGGTCCTGTATGCTGGTGTAAAACCCTGGATGTTGGACTTTAAGCACTGCTGTGTCCGGTTTTATAATTGTAAATACCTATCTCGCTCTCGAGCTTGTGAAGGTCGTACTCCGCTTTTTCAACAGCCCTGAACCGAATTTGATCCCCGGGGGCCACAACGCAGGGCGGGCTCCTGTCCGGGGTGAACAAAGGTACCGGGCAATTGCCTATAATATGCCATCCCCCGGGCGAGACCTGGGGATAAATACCTGTCTGGGCGCCTGCCAATCCCACCGAACCTTTTTCAACATGAAGACGGGGTTCCGCCCGGCGCTCTAATTTCAGGGCTTCAGGAACCCCTCCCAGATACAGAAACCCGGGTAGGAATCCAATACCATAAACCCGATACGGTTGAGCGGTATGGGCTTCGACCACTTGTTGTGGCTGCAGTCCCAGTTTTTCAGACACCTCCAAAAGATCCGGAGCCAGGGAGACCTCATAGCAGACCGGGATTTCCCAGTATTGGGTTTCAGGCTTGTGTTCAATGGGAAGATTTTCATGCCACTGCGGCAGTAATTGTATCAGGTCCCTGATAGCTGCGGGGTCGTTGCGATTGATTATTGTAAGGGAGTGATATACAGGGATCAGCTCCCACTCAGGCTCTAAAAGGCGCTGCTGTAACAGATGGGATCTAAAGCCCAAAATATCCATTAAAATGTCTTCGTCCACACGGTTTGGCCATTCCAGTAATAGTGCTGTAGGACCATAAGGTTTAATCTTAAACGGAGGAGTACTCATTTAACCAAAGGTATTGAAGCCTTAGAAAGGCATTCGGTAAGATACTTTAAAATTGTGATTGCCTTGGGATTATCACCATGCAAACATAAGGTAGTTGGGTTTATTTCATAGAA
>CAZEQO010000133.1:3517-7382 GCA_964514365.1 uncultured Robiginitalea sp.
GTTCCGTCTGAACATTGTACCCGATTCCCGCGGACCATTTCCAGAACTTGTCGGGCCACGGCCGCCGGGTCGGTGAGGACTGCACCGGGTTCAGACCTCAACACCAGACTACCACCGGGGTCATAAGCCCTGTCGGCAAAAGCCTCTTCCCAAATGGAGAACCCTTGCCCGACCGCCATTCGGGCAAATTCTGAACCACAAGGTGCATAGAGTATATACTTTTCGCGATATGGCTGCAGCACTTCCAGGTATTCCAGGGCTATTCGCCCTCCCCGGGCCAGATCATTATAGAGGGCCCCATGGGCTTTAATATGGTGCATCGAAAGGTTCAGAGTGGCCAGAATCTGCAGGAATTCCTCAATCTGGGCTGTAATACTGGCCTGGAATTCCTTTTTTTCCATAGCCCTGGATACCCTTCCGAAATGTTCGGGATCCGGGTAGGAAGGATGGGCTCCGATACGGATCTGGTATTGTGCTGCCAGGGTAGCGACATCCCGCATAGACCGGGTATCCCCGGCATGCCCGCCGGTAGCGATATTGCAAGAGGTAATAAATGGAAAGAGCAGGTGTTCGTTGCCTATACCCTCCCCTACATCGCAATTCAGATCAATAGCAGTTCGCATTACTAAAATCAGATAAAGATCTTAAAAATACTCCAAATCCCCAGCCCTGTGACAAGGACGAGTACAGTTAGTCCGAGAATATTTTGAATTCTGTTATTATTAAAGACGCCCATTAAAGAAGTGCTGTTCACGGCCCAAAGGAGAAAAATACCTACCACAGGCAGTAGGATTCCGTTAGCCACCTGG
Source organism: uncultured Robiginitalea sp. (assembly GCA_964514365.1). GTDB lineage: Bacteria > Bacteroidota > Bacteroidia > Flavobacteriales > Flavobacteriaceae > Robiginitalea. The sequence continues at coordinate 4,327 of CAZEQO010000133.1, forward strand.
GCAAAATAGATGATTTCCAGGGGTTGTATTTCAAAACTGAGGGCCAGCACACCCATTGACAACACCCCTATCCAGACCACCCGAAATCTCCAATCCGTCCGCTCCGGGGGCCATCCAAAACACTGTCGGGCCACAAAAGCAGCCGCCAAAGGTGCTGTAATTGCCGAAGTGATCCCAGCAGCCATCAATCCAATACCCATACCATAGCGGGCCGCTTTACCGTATAAAGGTTCGAGTGCCGCAGCCAAATCCATTACCGAGGAAACTGCTGAGGCCCCGCTGCCCGCTGCGGTAATCAAAATGGACATAGACACTATACCCCCTACCAGGACGGAGAGTATTATATCCCTTCGCATCGGTCGCAAAGCGTCTATAGATTCCCATTTTTCACTGACCAGAGAAGTGTACAGGAAGAGGTTATAGGGCACCACAGTAGTTCCCACAAGGGCGATTACCGTGAGTACATTCTCACTGCGGAGTTCGGGTATCAATAGCCCCTGAACTAACTCTGATAAATCCGGTCGCGTCAAAATAGCTGTAATCAGGAAGGAGAGACTCATAATAAGGACCAGGGTGGTGAAAACACGTTCAAGACTGCGATAATTCCCAAACCACAAAAGCCCAAAGGCCGCGATTCCAACCAAAAAAGGAAAGTAGGAGGCTCCGGCAGAACCAAATAAAGCCTCCAGGCCGAGGACAGCCCCTGAAATATTTCCAGCCTCGTAGGCCGCGTTGCCAACAACAATCCCCGAGAGCACTACACCAAGGAGGAGGATGCGCAACAGTGGCCTGCCGATGGAGCTTCGGATAAAACCTGGTATACCGCCACTCGCACTCAACCCAAGACGCCCGGCCATCTCCTGTAAAACCAGGGTAGCCCCGATAGAAAGGAGCAGTGCCCACAACAGTCCAAGTTTCCAATCCACGCCGGCCCGGATACAGGTTGTAACCGTTCCGGGCCCTACAAAAGCTGCGGCTATCAACATTCCCGGGCCGGCATTCTTAAACATAGGCAGACACTCTTCCGTTCAGGTTAAAGATAGGAATTCTCCCTTGCCAAAAAATAAGGCAGTCAAACGGGTGTTTTTGTGCATTTCATCTAAAAGTCAGATGTTGACCCTTGCGAATCGTGTCGTACATCGAATTGTATATACTAATTTTTTTTTCGCGGGGTTATTAAAAACATCACCTTGTATAAACCCCATATTTAATGACCTGTCTGGAGTGTAAAAAAAAGTTGAGTTATCTGGACCATCGGGAATCGATTGAATTATTCCAAACGGAGCTGTGTTCCGCACATCGAAAACGTCTCGAACGCCTTGTAAATACAAATCAAATCCCACGTGAAGCTGCCATCCTCTACTACGGACTTATTCAGGCCGGGGTAAAACCCATGCTGGCGTGGTGGGATGGAAAAAATACCGTGGACCTGGCTATTTCAAGAGTAAAGTTGAACATTGAGGTGGATTTGGGATACGAATCCATTTCCCATGAGCAGGCCTTAAACGACCTCGAGGCAGCCATGCATTCCTTCAAAAATGGGTTTACCACTATTCGTATTCCTAATTTTTTGATCCGGAATCACCTTCAGGAAAGCGTGATGAATATTGTGGGGATCATCGAGGGGCTTAAACTCAATGTAAGGGTCGTGTAACTAAAACGTACTTACCATGCAACAGGATTTCAATTATACAGATCGTTCATATAAAATGAGTATGTGGATTTTGATCCTTTTGGGCATAGCTGTCGTGACGATCAGCCTGAATATTCAACCCCTGATCTCTAAAGTGCTCTTCGGCCTTCCGATTATCGGTTCCGGCCTCCTTGGGCTTGCAGGCACGTATTTCATTATTAAAGGGATTCACGAACCCCTGACTGAAAAAAAAGTTATTGCCCTTACCGTAAACCTCACCATGGTCATTCTGATTTTGGCGATCCTTCTGAGCAATACCTTCTATAAGTAACATTACTTTCATTTTAATAATTTCATCAATCCCTCCGCGGTTTTGGTTACCCCTGACTTTTAAATTAAAAAGCAGGTCGCGTTCTTTTATGTCCGTTGGAGTTCCGGATTAATTTGTACCTTTTGCTGAAAAGGAACACTGATGAACACTACCGATAGAAGAAACTGGCTGAAAACAATTGCCCTTGGGGGCGGATTTACCCTTTTGGGAGGAGTTCAGGGTTATGCCTCCCTCATCGCGGATCACCCCGCTCCCCTGGTGGGGCCTGCCAAACTCAATTCAAATGAAAATCCTTATGGACCTTCAGATTCTGTTCGTAAGGTCATACAGGAAAACTTTGATTCGGGATGTCGTTACCCCTTTCAGTATATAAAGGCACTGGTCCGCGATATCGCTAAAAAGGAAGAAGTATCTGAAGATTGTATTGTGATAACCGGTGGTTCTACCGAAGGACTTAAGGCCGCGGGACTGGTTTATGGGCTTGAAGGTGGCGAAATAGTCGCCGCCGACCCCACTTTTCAGGCCCTGTTGCGTTATGCGGAGTATTTTGGAGGGTATGTACATCGGGTTCCCCTGGATGAAACGCTCACCCACGATCTGGACGCCATGGACCGCAGGGTTACGGGAAAAACCCGTTTGATCTTTATCTGTAATCCAAACAATCCCTCGGGCACCCTTCTCGATGCCGGCAGGCTGCGCGATTTTTGCAGTTCCACCGCGTCAAAAGCGGTTGTATTCAGCGACGAAGCCTATTACGACTACATCACCGAACCCGACTATCCCTCTATGACCGGGCTGGTCCGTGAAGGCTATAATGTTATTGTCTCCAAGACTTTTTCCAAAGTTTACGGCCTCGCAGGCCTTCGAATCGGCTACCTGGTAGCGCGTCCGGATATCGCCAGAAGACTTCAGGATTCCCTGATGGCCAATACCAATACCCTCGCCATAATGGCTGCCCGTCAGGCCTTGGCAGATACCGATTTTTACAAATTTAGTTTGGCCCAAAATGAGAAGTGCAAAAGCATGATTTACAATCAGCTCGACCAACTGAATATCGAATACATCCCTTCGCACACCAACTTTGTGTTTTTT
>CAZEQO010000134.1:0-1753 GCA_964514365.1 uncultured Robiginitalea sp.
CCAGTGACCCCCTGCTTGTAAGGCAGGTGCTCTGAACCAACTGAGCTAAGAGCCCGTTAAGGGTGTGCAAATATAGGATAGTTTTTAGGTTCGCAAAAGAAATTATTCAAAATTTCAAACCACCTCAGCGACCACAAATGTACTGCCTCCCACAAATATAAGGTCCTCGGCTGAGGCGGCTTTTCGGGCGGCCTGCAAGGCGCTGTCCACAGAGGAGTAGGATTGACCCTGCAATCCAAAGCCAAGGGCTTTTTGGCGGAGGAGCTCCGCATCCAGGCCCCTTGGGATATCGGGGCGTGCGAAATAATATACAGCCCCTGCAGGGAAAAGGGGCAATACCTTCTCCAGGGGTTTTTCTTTTACAAAGCCAAGTACTATGTGGAGACTCTTATACTCCTGGGAAAGCAATTGTTCTATAACCAATTCCAGGCCATCAGGGTTATGGGCCGTATCGCAGATGATCGTGGGCCGTTCACCCAGGGTTTGCCAGCGGCCCTGTAATCCTGTGTTTTCTGTTACCTTCTTCAGCCCGTTCACAATGTCAGTTTTACCCACCGGGAATTCCTTTAAAACATCGAGGGTGGCCAGAACACCCCTCATATTCCGTTTTTGGTAGTTCCCGCTCAGGGTAGTGGAATACTCAGGAAAATCCTGCTGATCCGCAAAAACCAGGGGAGCCTGGCGCTCAGCAGCTACCGCCTTGAAAACACCGGCGACCTCATCCTGGGTTTCACTCACGACAACCGGAACCCCGGGCTTAATGATTCCCGCCTTTTCCCCAGCGATTTCAGGAAGCGTATCCCCCAGGAACTCCATATGGTCCATCCCAATATTGGTGATCAGGCTCACTTCGGGGGTTATGATATTGGTCGAATCCAGGCGTCCGCCCAAGCCCACTTCAATCACGGCAATATCCACCTTTTCGGCACTGAAGTATTCAAAGGCCATCCCTACGGTTAATTCAAAGAAAGACAAAGAATGGGCCTCCAGGTAATCCCTGTGGCGGGCAATAAAATCAATGACATAAGTTTCGGAAATAACCCTCCCATTCACGCGGATGCGTTCCCGGAAATCCCGAAGGTGGGGAGAGGTGTAAAGTCCTGTTTTGTGTCCGGCTTCCTGCAATACGGAAGCGAGCATATGACTGCTGGAACCTTTGCCGTTGGTACCGGCCACATGTATGCTCTTAAAATCGAGGTGGGAGTTCCCTAAATATGCGGAAAACTGTTGAATCGTCTCCAGCTTGGCATTGAGGGCTGAGGCACCCCGCTGCTGATACATCGGAAGGCGGGCAAACATCCAGTCGAGGGTTTCCCGATACGTCATGGGTCTACTGGCCTAGTTTGAAGTTGACCACCACAAAGCCTACCTGACGGTCCGGGGCCTTGTTGTCGGGATTCCAGCGGTGGGCCATAGCCGTTTTGCGGGCGGGCTCCAGCAAACAGGAATTGTTGTTGGTCGTTCCCCGAACTCCTGGGGTGGCTTTGATCACTTTTCCGGAGCGGTCCACTTCAATCTGAACGACCACTCTCCCTTCTTCATTGCATTCTTGTTTATAGGCGGCCTTGCTGGCAAGGGTGCGGCCGCTGAGGCCGTATCCCCCTGATCCGGTACCACTTCCCGGGCCTCCGTAGTATGAACTCGCATAAGGGTCTCCTTCTGGATTTCCTTTGTCCCCGGCCCGGTCGTCATCCCCTTCACTGCCTTCGGCCTGGCCCTCTGCACTGTTCAGGCCGCCCATCATGGCGTCGAG
>CAZEQO010000134.1:1916-7362 GCA_964514365.1 uncultured Robiginitalea sp.
AATCCGAGCGGCTTCCTCCCGGGCTTCCCGGGCCTCCCGGTCGGCTTTAGCTTTGGCTTCCCGTGCAGCCTCATCGGCTTTACGTCGCTGCTCTGCTTCTTGTTGTTTAATGCGAATAGACTCTTCTTCTTCCTGGGTCAGTACAGGCTCTTCGGGAACAGGTTCAGAAATTACTTCTTCCGGGGTTTCCTCTGGAAGTACCTCTGCCGGCAAGGGTTCAGTTTCCTCGGGCAGTACCTCTTCCTCGGAATCCTCCACGACAGGTTCTGCCTGTTGTTGCCGGATAGGCTCGGTGGGTTGCTCATCCCCCATCCCAAACTCCATGGTGCCAAAATTAACGGTAACCCCGCTCTCTGGTGGCGGCTCCATATAGGTAAGGCCTATATAAAAAAGCAAAAGCAGTAGTACACTTAACAGGATTGTCGTAAGTGTGAAGGATTTTTTCTTGTGTCTCGTATCTAAAAACGGCATCACTTGGGACGCACAGCAAGGATCACTTTATAGCTATTGCGGTTTGCAATATCCATAACATTGACGGCTTCTTTGATGGCAACACTCTCCTCAGCCCTTAATATAATGGTCGGCTTCTCCTGACCCTCCAGTGCCTTCTTTAATTCAATTTCAATATACTGCTTATTGATCTGCTCATTGTTCACAAAATACTCCAGATCTTTGTTAATGGTGACCGAAACATTCTGCGTATTCGTCGATTTACCCCTGGCCTTGGGCAATAGTAAATCGAGCGCATTGGGCGTATTGGCCGTAAGCATAAAAAATATGAGCAGCAGGAAGACAATGTCCGTCATTGAGGACATGCTGAACTCAGGGCTAACCTTATTCCTTCCTTTCAGTTTCATACGATGTTCTTAAATAGGTTCGCTCAGTAAATCGAGGAATTCCGTGGCATTGGCCTCCATTTTATGAATGACCTTATCCGTCCGGTTGACCAGGTGGTTATAGCCTACATAGGCGATAATACCAACCACAAGACCCGCTACCGTGGTAGTCATGGCGGTATAAATTCCCGAGGCCAAAGCTCCCATTTCAGCCTGTCCCCCACTGGTAGCCATCTGGTGGAAGGCAAGTATCATCCCGATGACGGTTCCCAGGAATCCAATCATGGGTGCTGCCCCGGCAACAGTAGCCAGTACAGTTACATTCTTTTCGAGTTTATACACCTCAAGGGTACCGGCATTTTCAATGGCCGTGTTAATATCATCCAGTGGCTTGCCAATACGGGATATGCCCTTCTCTACAAGTCGGGCCACCGGGCTGTCTGTTTGGGCACAAAGGATTTTCGCCGCTTCTATTTTACCACCGGTAATATGGTCGCGAATCTGATTCATAAAATTCTTGTCGATCTTAGAAGCCGCTTTAATGGCGAGAAGGCGTTCAAAATAGATATACATGGCCACAGCCAGCATGACGAAAAGTACCGATATAATCACGATACTCCCCGTACCCCCGTTGAAAATAAGATCGATTACAGAAAGGGTTTTCTCCTCAGATGCGAATTCACCCAGCTGGGTTTCATCTACAACATCCTGAAACAATAGCATAGATAGATGTTCTTAATGTTGCTGTTAATAACGGTGTTTCCGTCATTTAATTATCCGTGCAGAACAAAATCTCTCAAAAGCACAAAAACGAGTGCTCCGGCAAGAAATCCGGCCAGGGCCAACCATGCAATTTTGCGCAAATACCAGAAGAAATCAATCTTCTCCATTCCCATGGCTACAACCCCTGCGGCGGAACCGATAATGAGCATACTACCCCCTGTTCCTGCCGAATAAGCTATGAAGTGCCAGAGCGGGCTGTCCATGGGTTGTGAGAACATTCCCATACTGGCAGCAACCAGGGGCACATTGTCAATAACTGCGGAACCAAGCCCTAGCAGCATGACCACATAATCCGTATTGGGAATCGCCTGGTTCATCGCTTCGGCGTAGTGGAATAAATACCCCAGGGATTCCAGGGCGGCAACGGCCAGCAGGATCCCGAGAAAGAAGAGTATGCTGGGCAGTTCGATCTTTGAAAGGGAAGAATGCACCGGCCCGTGGCTTGAATGTGCTTCACTTTCATCAGTCGTTTCTTTATCCAGGGAAGAAATACTGAATTTCGCGTTACTGTATATTTCGGCAAAAGTAGCTACAATGGCCAGGGAAAGCATCATGCCCACATAAGGAGGCAAGTGGGTAATCGTCTTAAAGAAGGGAACAAAAACAATAGACCCCAGCCCCAGGTAGAGCATAGTAGGGCCGAACTTGGACGTCCGCTCCGTATCGGCTTCAAGGTCGGCATCTATCTCGCCCTGAAAGACCTTAAACCGGCTCGCAATGAGCGTGGGAACCACCGTACACATTATCGAGGGCAGCAACACATGTATCACCAGCTGGGAAGCGCTCACTTTATTGGCGATCCACAACATGGTAGTGGTCACGTCCCCAATAGGAGACCAGGCCCCTCCCGCATTGGCATTGATAATGATAAGCCCGGCAAACCACAACCGCGTCTCCCGGTCTTTGATCACTTTCTGCAGAATGGTAATCAGTACAATAGTCGCCGTAAGGTTGTCGATAATTGCCGATAGGACAAAGGCAAGGATGGAAAACAACCACAGGAGTCTAACCTTGCTGCGGGTACGGATATATCCCTTGATCGTGGCAAAACCATTAAAATAATCGATGATTTCAACGATGGTCATCGCCCCAAGCAGGAAGACGAGAATCTCCGCAGTCTTCCCCAGGTGATGCAATAACATTTCGTCCAGGTGGGACGGTTCCAATTCCTTCAGTTCTGTATTTACCTCAAAAACAGGAAGATGAGCAAGGGCTATGATCGCCCAAAGAATAGCCATCATCGCCAGGGCGGGGATAAGTTTATCGATCTTAAGGTTGTGTTCAAGGGTAATCGCAAGGTATCCTACGACGAAAACGATAATTACAATGGTTTCCATAAAAAGGTGGTTTAATATTATACGAGCTGCTTGAGTGCAATTTCAAAGGCAGTGCGGCTCAGGTTGCGTTTAGATGGATTTTCCCTAAATATATTCAAAATTGCGTTTCGGATGACTTCCGAAGTGTCATTAAATATGGCGGAATCTTCCATAGTCACCCTTCCCTCCATGAAATAAGCAAAAACCCGGGCCATTCCACAATTCGAAATAAAGTCCGGGATCAGGCTGACGCGCTGGTCTGTGGATTCCATGATGGGGCCAAAGAAAATTTCCTTGTCGGCAAAGGGGACATTAGCCCCGCATGAAATAACCTCAAGACCCGTATCGATCAGAGTGGTTATCTGTTCACGGGTAATCAGGCGGGATGCGGCACAGGGCGCAAAGATCTCTGCAGGGGTATTCCAAATTTCCGCGTTTATTTTTTCAAAGGGGATCATATCCTCGGTGATCAGGGCATTTCCCTTTTTCTTCCTGAAAAAAGTCTGGATTTCTTCAAAAGAAAAACCTTCCTCTTTTACCACGCCACCATGGCGATCGATGATACCGACAATCAGGGCCCCCATCTTGGAGAGGTAAAAAGCAGCCGCTGCACCTACATTTCCAAATCCCTGCACAATAGCCCGTTTGCCTTTAACACTGCTTCCGCCTATATCGTAATAGTGGCGGACCGCCTCTGCCACACCAAAACCGGTGATCATATCTGCTACGGTATATTTCCGTGAGGGGTCCGGGGAATAGACATCGCTTTCAAGGACTTTGATGACGCCCATTCGCAACTGCCCGATCCGGTTTATTTTGTCCGCTTCACTGGGTTTGAAATGCCCGTTAAAAACGCCTTCCTGCGGATGCCAGACTCCCGCATCCTCAGTAATGGGAATCACTTCGTGGATCTCATCCACATTGAGGTCTCCCCCCGTGCCGTAATAGTTCTTCAGCAAAGGAGAAACCGCCCCATACCAGCGTTCCAGCACGCCCTTTTTCCTCGGGTCTTCGGGGTTGAAGTTAATACCGGATTTGGCGCCCCCAATCGGCGGGCCCGAAACCGTGAACTTAACTTCCATGGTTTTGGCCAGGGAGAGCACTTCATTCATATCCAGGCCTTCCCGCATACGGGTACCCCCCCCGGCTGCGCCTCCCCTCAGGGAGTTGATCACCGTCCATCCTTCGGCCTCCGTTTCCGGATCGTTCCAGTGAAACACAATTTCAGGAGCCTTATTCTCAAAGCGCTCAAGCAGTTCTTTCATTACCATAATTGGAGGCGAATTATTGAGTTTATCCCCCGCATAAAGACCCTATAGTGCCCTGATGGACATAAACTACCGGGTTTAGGACTATGCGAAGTCAAACAAATATAGAAATAATGGGGAGCTTTAAAAGCATTTCATCGGGCTTCTCTTACCACTGCTCCAAAGGTGTCTTATGCTATGGAGGAATCCCCCCAATGTATTGATAAACTTAGAATCTGGACGTATATTTGCAACCCGCATTTAAAAGCATTACTACCTATGGATTTTACTTTGACCGAAGAGCATCGGATGATTCAACAAGCCGCACGGGATTTCGCCCAGAACGAATTACTGCCCGGCGTTATCGAAAGGGACGAAAAACAAGAGTTTCCAAAAAAGCAAATTGAGCAGATGGGGGAACTCGGGTTTATGGGAATGATGGTCGACCCTGCCTTTGGAGGTAGCGGGATGGATACGCTTTCCTACGTCCTGGTCATGGAAGAACTCTCCAAGGTAGATGCGTCCTCCTCTGTAGTGGTTTCGGTGAACAATTCCCTGGTTTGTTGGGGTTTGGAGACTTTCGGGACGGATGCGCAGAAAGAAAAATACCTCAAACGCCTGGCTACCGGTGAAATAATCGGGGCCTTTTGCCTTTCAGAACCGGAGGCCGGAAGCGATGCCACTTCCCAGAAAACTACGGCAATCGACAAAGGGGACCATTATTTGCTCAATGGTACCAAAAACTGGATTACCAATGGTTCGTCTGCCGAGGTCTATCTGGTGATTGCCCAAACCGATGTGGAAAAGGGGCATAAGGGAATTAATGCCCTGATCGTTGAAAAAGGTATGGAAGGCTTTGAAATCGGCCCGAAGGAGCAAAAGATGGGGATTCGCGGGAGCGACACCCATTCGCTGATGTTTACCGATGTTAAAGTGCCCAAAGAAAACCGGATTGGCAACGACGGTTTCGGTTTTAAATTCGCTATGAAAACCCTGGCCGGAGGACGGATAGGGATCGCTGCACAGGCCCTTGGTATTGCAGCCGGAGCCTATGAAAGGGCCCTTGAATATTCAAAAGTCCGCAAGGCTTTTGGTACCGAAATCTGCAATCACCAGGCCATTGCCTTTAAACTGGCCGATATGCATACCCAGATTCAGGCTGCCCGTTTTATGGTTTATAAATCCGCTGTGGATAAGGACCAGGGGAATGATTACGATTTATCCGGTGCCATGGCCAAGTTGTACGCCTCCCAGGTGGCCATGG
>CAZEQO010000135.1:0-7360 GCA_964514365.1 uncultured Robiginitalea sp.
AGGCGCTATTGGCAGGAATCCCAAAAACCGCCTGCAAATGCAGGTATTTCCCGAGGGAGATCAGGGTAAAGAAGCCAAAACAAACTACGAGGTACTGGAGCGTTTCCGCTATGTGACCCTTGTATCCTGTCGGCTGGAAACCGGGCGTACCCACCAGATTCGGGTGCACATGAAATATCTGGGGCACCCCCTCTTCAACGATGCGCGCTATGGGGGCGATCGTATCCTGAAGGGAACAACGTTTACCAAATACCGTCAATTTGTTGAAAATGCCTTTGCGATTTTACCCCGCCAGGCACTTCATGCCCACACTTTGGGCTTTACACATCCTGAGACCGGGGAGTGGATGGCATTTCGGGCTGATCTGCCGGAGGACATGGCCGCCTGTATTGAGAAATGGCGCCACTATACCCGTCATGTCACCGACGAATAAGAAGGATTGATAGAACTATAAAAAAGTCCTTCAAGATTTCGGCCTCCAAGTTCCTTTTACATTGTATTTTCGTCCTTACGAACGCTTTAAGGTACGGACCATGAAAATAGTAATCTCTCCCGCAAAGTCTCTGAATTTCGAATCTCCCCTTCCGACAGAACGCTATTCTGATCCCCTTTTCATAGAGCAAGCCGTCAAAATTAATAAGGTGCTGGCCAAAAAGAAACCCAAAGCACTATCCAGTCTTATGGGAATCTCCGATGCCCTGGCTGCACTGAACTGGGAGCGCAACCAGGATTTTTCGATCCCTTTTACTCCGGAAAATGCCAGACCGGCTGTTTTTGCCTTTGACGGGGACGTTTATCAGGGGTTGGATGCTTATTCCCTGAAGCCCGGGCAACTCGATGCCCTTCAGGATTCCCTGAGAATACTCTCCGGACTCTACGGCTTGTTGCGGCCCCTGGACCTGATACAACCTTATCGATTGGAGATGGGCACCAAACTACAGGTGGGCCGGAAGAAGAATCTCTACGAGGTATGGAAAGGCGCTATTACAAAGCACTTGAATAAAGAACTCGAAGAAGGCGAGCTGTTTGTTAACCTGGCGAGTAATGAGTACTTCAGTGCCATAGACCCAAAGCAACTCAAAGTGCCGGTGGTTACCCCGGTATTTAAGGACTGGAGCAAGGACAAACTAAAAGTAATCAGCTTTTACGCGAAAAAAGCCAGGGGGTCTATGGTGCGTTATATTATCGACCACCACATAGAAACTCTGGAGGAGATCAGGGGCTTTAATTATGAGGGTTACGAGTTTAGTCAGGAGCACACTTTAAAAGAATCTCAACCGGTTTTTATCAGATAATGCACGCTTCCTGAGCCGGTGCTAAGCACGCCGGTCATATCCCGGTGAGCGGTCTGATCCGCTTGTGGGAATTGAGTGCCAATTCAGGTCTTACCCCGGATACTGATCTTCTCCTCCACGGGAGTCCTCTTGCGTATTTTTCGCGGGCGCCGGACCCCATAGGTCTTATTGGCGATTTTTCCCCTCTTTGATTTTCGATCTCCTTTTCCCATGGCAAACAGTTGTTTTTCTAAGTTACAAATTCTGAGCGGTTTTTGAAAGTGATCAGGGGTTCGAAATCAGTTCGAATGGGCTATTTTTGATATCGTCCCAGACTTAAATGGCCCCATTTCAACATATACACCCCTATGCCCCCTTTCTGTTTGATTCCGCTCAGAAGTGGATCGTGGGAACCCTTCCTCCGCCGCGATTTGCGCAGGGCATACTTCGGCCCGGGGATGTGGATTTCTGTTATGGGAGCCGGGACGGGCAGTTGTGGCCCATCCTCAATCAGATTTTTGAATTGGACCTCGCATTTGAAACTACGGATAAAGCGATTGAGCAGCGTAAAAATTTCCTGCTTGAGCGGGGGATAGGTATTTGCGATATTGTCGACCGGGCAGAAAGGGAACGCATCGATGCCTCGGATCTGGGAATGAAAAATATCGAACTCCGCGATCTGTTCTCCTTACTCAGCCGTTATCCCAAGGTAAAACAGCTTCTCTTTACCGGGGGGAACAGCAAAAATGGCCCGGAATATCTTTTCAGAAGGCATTTGAAAGAGAAAGGCCTCCGCCTTGAACGGATTTCCGATTCGGTCCCCAGAATTCATCGATTTCGCATGCCTGTAGAGGGCGTATCGGAGCGGCTAATCACCACGGTTTCCCTTACAGCGCCCTCGGGCTCGGCCAACCGGGCCGTTGGAAGCCTGCCTGAATACAAGGCGAAAAAGGCGGCTGACCCCAGGTATACCACCCTGGATTTTCGGGTGGAGCAGTACAGGCAGTTTTTCTAGATTCCGTGTTGGTTTTACGTTCAGTTTCCACAACTTTGTTATAATGGGGCGGGGGTAAGGGTCGCTGAGGGACTTATCCCGATCTTTGAGAAGGGCAAAACAGGCATATCTGCCGAAATAAAAATCAAATACTATGAGTCAGACAGAGCGGCTAACAGAATTTCAGAAATCCGTAAAGAACAAGTTCAATGTATACAACAGCCTCTTCCTGAATCTGCCCTATACGGAAGGGGAGGAAGTCGGTATTTTGATCCCGTTGCTCTTTCAGGAATGTGAGAAGGGACTGAAGGCAGGCAAGCACCCATCTGAAATCCTCGATGGTTTTTTCTCCTCCTTCACCGGGGCGGAGACGGAAGAAAAGCGAATTGACCTGATGTTCAGGATCATTCAGTATGTGGAACGGCAGGTCGTGCTTTACGACAGTGTGGAGGATGCCGCCTTTTCAAACCTGCACCTGCATACGGATTCCCTGTCCATAAGGGATTTCTTACAAATGGCCCGAAAGAGCGGAAAATGGGATGAGGTTGCCCACAAGCTCGACACCTTCAGTGCCCGTATTGTCCTGACAGCCCACCCGACCCAATTCTATACCCCGGCCGTGTTGGATATCATTTCAGAATTGCGGGAGCTGATTATGCAAAACCGAATCGATGAAATCGATGTCACCCTGCAACAACTGGGTCTGACTTCCCTGATCAACCGTAAAAAACCCACCCCATTGGACGAGGCGAAAAACATCATTTACACCCTTCGCCATATTTACTACGATGCCGCGGGGGACCTCTACGCCCGCATTAAATCCAGTATTGGCAACCCGGAATACAACAACCCGGACATCATTAAGCTCGGATTCTGGCCCGGGGGAGACCGGGACGGCAACCCTTACGTAACTGCAGAAATTACCCGTGATGTGGCGGACACGCTTCGCACGACAATTATGAAATGCTACAACAAAGACTTAAAGGAGCTGCAGAAAAAACTTTCCTTCCGGGGGGTGCAGGAAAAGGTTGAAGCCTTGCGCGGACTTATTTACGTGGCGATGTTCGACGTTGATCGCAAGGTGGCTTTCGAACAAATTATAGAACCGCTCCTGGAAGTACGCACGTTGCTTATCGAAAGGTACCATAGCCTGTACCTGAATGAGCTCGACGCCTTTATCGACAAAGTACAGCTTTTCCGCACCCATTTTGCCACACTGGACATTCGCCAGGACCACAGGGTACACCGGGGCGCGGTGGAGGCCATCCTCAAACAGCACGGGTATATAGAAACTGCATTGGATGAACTTGGGGAAGAACGCCTGCTGCAGCTGCTGAGCGAAGAATCCCTCAGGGTGGACCCGGAAGTGTATTCAGACCCTGTAATTCAGGATACCCTGCTCAATATTAGCCAATTGGACGAAATCCAGGCCAAAAATGGCGAGGCGGGCTGCAACCGGTATATCATCAGTAATTCAGAGGATATCTATGCCGTACTCTTTGTATATGCACTCTTTCGGTGGTGCGGTTGGGAGGACCGGCCAATCCCCTTTGATATTGTACCCCTTTTTGAAACGATGGCCGGGATGGATGCCTCCGAATCTGTGATGCAGACCCTTTTCGACCTTCCTTTCTACCGGGAACATCTCAGGCAGCGCAACAATCGGCATACCATCATGCTCGGGTTTTCTGATGGCACTAAAGATGGGGGATACCTCAAGGCCAACTGGTCTATTTTTAAAACAAAAGAAAATCTCTCCGAGGTCTGCGAATCCAATGGGATAGAAGCAGTATTTTTTGACGGGCGGGGCGGTCCGCCGGCCCGGGGCGGGGGGAAGACCCACAGGTTTTACGCAGCCCAGACCCAGCAGATCGCCAATGCTGAAATTCAGCTGACGGTTCAGGGCCAGACCATAACCAGTACCTTCGGAACCCCGGAGCAATTTATCCACAATAGCGAACAGTTACTTACAGCCGGTGTGTCCAATACGATTTACGGGGAGGATAATGCGATTTCCGGGCCCCAACGTGAGCTCATCGAAAGGCTTTCAGACCTCAGTTTCGAGAAATACAACGCCCTGAAGCACCACGAGAAGTTCATTTCCTACCTGGAAGAACGGAGCACGCTGAGGTTTTACAAAAATGCCAATATTGGCAGCAGGCCCGGAAAACGGGGAAATAAGGCGAAACTCGAACTCACGGACCTTCGTGCGATCTCATTTGTCGGTTCCTGGAGCCAGCTCAAACAGAATGTCCCCGGATACTTCGGGATCGGCACGGCCCTGAAAGTGGTTAAGGATGAAGGGCGCATATCTGATTTGAAGGCCCTTTTCAGGGATGTGGCTTTTTTCAGGGCCCTGATGCTCAACAGCATGATGTCGCTGACCAAATCCAATTTTGAGCTCACTGCCTATATGGAAGAAGATCCCGTGTTCGGCGGTTTCTGGAAAATCCTCAAAGAGGAATACCTGCTTTCCAAAGAAATGCTCCTCGAAATATCGGGATATACCGAATTGATGCAGGACGAACTCCTCTCCAGGGAGTCCATCCGGATCCGCGAGCAAATTGTACTCCCCTTACTGGTGATACAGCAATCTGCCCTTCAAAAAATCAATGAAGCCTCCCCACGAGTGAAGTTGTACGAAAAGATCATCACCCGATCCCTGTATGGGAATATCAACGCAAGCCGGAATTCAGCCTGAGGCTCTCGACCGGTTTCAGGGGTATGGGAAGGAAGTAGGTGCTACCAACTCCCTCTTGTTCTTATTCAGCGACCGGGGTCGTCAAGAGTGCCTGTAGGGCCCTGATCCCATAATCGATCTGACCGATTTTAAGGTTTTCATTCGGACTGTGCTGGTTGTTGTCGGGGTTCACCAAAGGCAGGAGAAAAGCTGGAATTTCCAGCGCGTTGACAAAGGGGGCGATAGGTACAGTGCCTCCCATTATACGTATTTGAACGACGGGCTGGCCGAAGGTCTCCTCTAGCAGGACTTTTAAATGCTCCCCGTATGGGTGGTCCAGGGAGGTGCGGAAGGCATCGGTGACACTCCCTTCGTCGACGGTGACCCATCTGGCCGTTGAAGCTCTCATTTCCGCAGTAGGAACAGTCTCGGTGATCTCAAAACCGAGTGATTCTATATGTTTTCGCACCAGTCCCTTTAATCGCTTGCCGTCGCTTTCGGGGACCAGTCGCAGATCGAGTTCTGCTGTGGCTGTGGAGGGGATGATTGTGCGGGCTTCCGGGCCCACCCAACCTGAGGATAACCCCCTCACGTTTAAAGAAGGGTATTGCAGGGCCTCCTGATAAAAAGCTCCGACTTTTTCAGGTGTTTTGATTTGTAACGCGGCATTGATCCGGGCTGCGTCATCGGGTACGGCCTGAAGGATTTCCCGTTCATTTTCCCTGAGTTCGATCCCATTGTAATACCCTGGGATCAGCACCCGGCCTTCTGCATCTTTCATACTGGAGAGGATTTGCGCGAGCTGCATGCCGGGGTTCGGCGCATAATTCCCGTAGTGTCCGCTGTGTTGGGGAAGGATGGGCCCGTAGGTCGTCAGGCTCATCGTGGTGATTCCCCTGCACCCGTAGACGATAGTGGGCTGTCCGGAGACGTGAACCGGCCCGTCAGAAATAATGAGATAATCGGCTTCGAGGAGTTCGCGGTACTGCGCTACTGCCGCAGGTAGCGGGGCACTGCTTTTTTCCTCTTCCCCGTCCAGAATTACCTTGATGTTATAGGGAATCTCCTGTTCTGTTTTACGAATGAGATCTATGGTGTTTAACAACATGACTATAGGTCCCTTATCGTCAGAGGTAGAGCGTCCGAAAAGACGCCAGTCATAGGGGATGTCATCGTTGAGTTCTGCAAAGTCATGGGAACGCCATCCCTCGCCCGTACGGGCCTTCAATACGGTTTTATAGGGGTCGGGCTGATCCCATTTTGAAGGGTCGACGGACTGGCCGTCAAAATGCATATAAAAAAGTAAGGTGGGCTTTTTGGAATCCATAGGGAGGGCTGCAAAAAACAAAGGAAGGCCTTCGGTGGGGAGTATGGAGGTGTTAAAGCCCCTTTCGCTGAATTTATCTGAAAGCCAGGTGATGTTCCGGTTGATGTCCGCAGGATTGAGGGCATCATTCGGAATTGCCACAAATTCCACAAGTTCATCTATGGTATGCCTGACCTGGGACTTCATTAGTGAGCTGTCCTGTGCCTGGCACCAAATTGCAGATAAGGCCAGGAATAAAACAAGTGATTTGTGCATGGGGGTATTGAGTTTGAGTCTAAAACTACAGAAAATTGCGGCAAGGACATTCCCGGGATCCATAAAATGACCTCAGAAAATCAAGCCCGGGACTTTACCCTTAGAAATACAAGACGAAGGAGCGCGATCCACGGGAGGCTGTGAAAGACCAGGTCAAACCAGTCCATGGGCATCATACCTTTAGCACCTCCTGCCACCCATCTGATTTTGCCTAAAAGGTGCGGTTCCGGAAAATAGGGTGCCAATCCGAGGGTAAGGCAAGCCAGGATAACAATCCTGTAGTCGTTCAGGGGGTTCTTCATGGGCGCAGGGAGTTGATGAAACCCGAAATCCCGGAAATCCCGTTTTCGGAAAGGTTTTTTATAAATGCAGATCCGATAATGGCGCCCCGGGCGTGGCGGGTTGCCTGCCCGAAGGTTTGGGCATTGCTGATCCCGAAGCCTACGATTTGCGGATTCCTGAGGTTCATTTCCGATATACGCTGAAAATAAGACGCCGCCGAAGCTTCAAAACCTGTCCGGGCTCCTGTAGTACTGGCAGAACTCACCATGTAGATAAAGGCATCTGAGGCGGCATCGATCCTTCGGATGCGCTCTGCGGAGGTTTGAGGAGTGATCAGGAAGATCATTTTCAGATTGTATTGCTCAAAGATATGGCGATACTCTTTTTCGTAGATTTCCAGGGGTAAGTCCGGTAGGATCAGGCCATCGATACCTGTTTTCTGGCACTCCCTGCAAAAAGCCTCTACCCCGAATTGGAGGACGGGATTAAAATATCCCATCAGGATTAGCGGCAGGTGAATTTCAGGACGCACGTCCCTGATTTGTTCA
>CAZEQO010000136.1:0-1471 GCA_964514365.1 uncultured Robiginitalea sp.
AAGCCGATAAGGTCGCCATTCGGCACGAACTCGCCCAGCGGACCAAAAACCAGCTGCGCCGGGTGCCCGAACTCCACTTTTACCTGGACGATTCCCTGGACTATATCGAGAACATTGAGAAATCCCTGAAAGACGGGGAAGACCCCATAGAAAATCCGGATTTGCTGGATCGCCGTAAAAAATCCTGAGGTGAGGTTTCCACTCTACATCGCCAAAAGATACCTCCGCTCCAAAAGCAGTCAGAACGCCGTCAACATCATCAATGCCGTCACTTTCGCCGTGATCGTCATCGGCTCTGCGGCCCTGTTTATCGTGCTTTCCGGGTTTTCCGGCCTGAAATCTTTCAGCGTTTCCTTTTCCAACACCTTCGATCCGGACCTGAAAGCGTTCCCGACAAGCGGCAAGACCTTTGTCCTTGACCCCGCAACTGTTAAAGCGCTCCGGGCCCTCCCGGAGGTGGCCTCTTTTTCGGCCGAACTGGAGGAGCGCGTGTACCTCACCCATAAGCAGAAAAGCAGTATCGCCTACATTCGGGGGGTTGACAGCGCCTATTCACGTACAACAGGCATAGACAGCGCTTTGTTCACCGGGCAGTGGGATTTGATCGGCCAACAAACCGTGACCGGGATTGGCATGGCGAATCTACTCGGGCTTACGGTGCAGGACTACCGCAGTCCGCTGATCGTACTGGCCCCCAAACCGGGGAAAGGCGGCCTGGGCAGCGGCGGCTTATCAGAAAAACCTTACAATCAGGTTTCCCTGGTGCTCAGCGGCGTCTATCAACTGGAGAAAAACCTGGATCAGAAATACCTTTTTGCCGAACTCCCCCTGGTGCAGTCCCTGCTCGAGCGGGGTTACGACCAGGTATCGGCTGTAAACTTCAAACTGGCCCCGGACGTCGACGAAAAAACAGCCCGGGCAGCCATCTCCGAAGTCATGGGGCCCAACATTGAACTTAAAAACCGGCGGCAACTGAACCAGACGCTCTACCGGATGCTCAACACGGAAAACCTGGCCACGTACCTCATCTTTACCCTGGTGCTGATCATCGCGCTCTTTAACGTGGTGGGGGCCATCATCATGATGATCCTCGACAAACAAGAGCACTCCCGCACCCTGTATTCCCTTGGGCTGACCCTGAAAGACCTCCGGCGTATTTACTTTGTACAGGGCGTCCTGGTCACGGCGGCCGGAGGCCTCATCGGCCTGGCCATCGGCAGTGTACTCATCCTTTCACAACAGTATTTCGGCTGGCTGAAGATCACCCCTTCCCTGGCCTATCCGGTATCCTATGAGCTTTTAAATGTGCTTTTGGTCCTGGTGACCATTACAGTACTGGGGGTACTGGCGGCGAAGATTGCCAGCAACCGGATCAACTACAAACTGCTGAAAAAAGCGTAGGTCCCTTAAGCGAACACATGGCCGGAAAAGGCCTCCATGGCCTCGTCAAAGGCTTCAAAGACATCAGCAG